>NZ_WHJF01000037.1:0-56632 GCF_011682185.1 Massilia genomosp. 1 | reverse complement strand
CGCAGTTTCGCTCCACGCTTCCTCCCCACAGTCGGTCGCCCTTCCGCAGTTGCGCTTCACTTCGCTCACTGTGGTCAGCTTGCGGGAGGACTTGCACCTCCAAGAGTGCGCCCATGCTGGGCGCACGTAAAAAAAGCCGGGAAGACCCGGCTTTTTCTTAGTTGCATTGCAAGCATGATGCCTGCAATGCAACAGTGTGACATGCCTTACTTAAGCAGCTTCGCCAACAACAGCGATCGTGATCTCAGCCACCACGTCGGTGTGCAGGGCGACTGCGACAGCGTGTTCGCCAGTCGTTTTCAGCGGGCCGGTAGGCATGCGTACTTGCGATTTTTCTACAGCGAAGCCCGCTTTCGTCAACGCTTCAGCGATGTCGAAGTTGGTGACCGAACCGAACAGACGGCCATCGACGCCCGCTTTTTGAGCGATCGAGATGGTCATGCCGCCCAGCTTGTCGCCTTGGGCCTGGGAAGCGGCCAGCTTGGCAGCTGCCGCTTTTTCCAGTTCGGCGCGCTTGACTTCGAATTCAGCGACAGCCGATGCGGTAGCACGGCGAGCCATGCGTTGCGGGATCAGGAAGTTACGTGCGTAACCGTCTTTGACTTTAACAACATCGCCCAGGTTGCCGACGTTAACAACTTTTTCCAACAGAATGATTTGCATAGAGTTCTCCAGTTTATCCGCAGCGATTAAGCGTGGTGCAGATCGGTGTATGGCAGCAGCGCGAGGTAGCGGGCGCGCTTGATTGCGGTGTCAACCTGACGCTGGTAGTGCGCTTTGGTACCGGTCAGGCGTGCTGGCATGATCTTGCCGTTTTCCTGGACGAAGTCTTTCAGGGTGTCTACGTCTTTGTAGTCGACCTGTTCAACGTTTGCTGCGGTGAAGCGGCAGAATTTCTTACGCTTGAACAGTGGGTTCTGTTGTTTGCGCTTTTCTTTAAGCTTGAGCTTGTTCTTGTCGAATTTTTTACCGAATGCCATTTGAGGCTCCTGTATCTAAAAATGTGCTGACGCCTCAGGCGGCGGCACAGAAATCAATGATGTGAAACACCAGGCTTTTGCTGCTGCGGTTCTTCTTGGCCAGAAATCCCGTGAACTGATGAACGGCGCCCAATTCGGCCTGGCTGAATCGTCCCGAAATCTCGCCCGCGGCAAGCGCGGTGATCTCGAATTCGACCAACCTGGCAAGCCCTGCTTCCATCTGCTGCGAACTGTGCAGCAGGGTGGCGGTCACGATGGGCACGCCGGCCGGGGTGTAGCGCAATACGTCGCGCTCGCAAATCTGGGCTACGAACTGGAGTTGATTCACCGAGGTGAGGTCAATTCGCGTTCAGGGAATCTTGTCAACAATTACGCTGCTGCGGCTGGAGCTGGCGCTGGCGCGGCTGCAGGAGCAGGCGCTTCAGTGCGGTGGCTCTTGGCTGCGTCTTCACGTTGTACCGATTTCATCATCGGCGACGGTGTGGTTTCAGCCTTCTTCATCTTAACGGTGAGGTGACGCAGCACGGCATCATTGAATTTGAACGCGGTTTCGAGTTCCACGAGGGTCTCGTTGTCGCATTCGATGTTCAGGCAGATGTAGTGCGCTTTTGGCAGCTTCTGGATCGAGTAAGCCATCTGGCGACGGCCCCAGTCTTCAACACGGTGAACCGAACCGCCGCGCGTGCTTACGCTGGCTTTGTAGCGTTCGATCATCGCCGGGACTTGCTCGCTTTGGTCCGGGTGGACGATAAAAACGATTTCATAATGACGCATGCATAACTCCTTAGGGACGTTTAAACAAATGCCCACCTCGGCGTCAAGACGAGTGTGGGAAGGGAAAGCCGGCGATTATAGCGTGAAATGGAGCAACAGACAAGGACGCTGTGAGGCGCTTACGGGTTTCGGCGGCGTTTATGGCACAACATTCTTTTTGCGACGCTGTTCCGCGCACGCAACGATGTGCCCGAGATGAGCTGCGGGTTCCCTGCGCTCCGCCCGCAGCAACTGCGCCTGCTGCTCGCGCCACAGCACAAAATCGTCCTCATAACCCACCGGTGAAACCGCCAGCCGCTCCATGACGCGCCTCCTTTGGTCCTTGTTGGACAGCCCCTGTCGCAAATAATTCCCCGTTCTGCCAATTAACCCTTGCATTGCGCGAAATACTGTACAAAAATACAGTCTGTCCATATACACAGTCCCGCACATCGATGATCAAGCTCACACCACGGCAAGAACAAATCCTCAACCTGATCAAGGATGCGATCGAGAACACGGGCTTTCCTCCGACCCGTGCCGAGATCGCCAATGAACTGGGCTTCAAGTCGGCCAACGCGGCCGAAGAGCACCTGCAGGCGCTCGCGCGCAAGGGCGCCATCGAAATTTCGCCGGGCACCTCGCGCGGCATCCGCCTGATCGGCGCCAGCGTCGACGCCATCGCCATGCCGCCGCCGAACCTGCTCATGTCGCTGCCGCTGGTCGGGCGCGTGGCCGCCGGTTCGCCCATCCTGGCGCAGGAACATGTGGAAGCGACCTACAGCGTGGACCCGGCGATGTTTTCGTCGCGCCCCGATTTCCTGCTCAAGGTGCGTGGCTGGTCGATGCGCGACGCCGGCATCATGGATGGCGACTTGCTGGCCGTCAAAAAGGTCGACAGCGCCAAGAATGGCCAGATCGTGGTGGCCCGCATCGGTGACGACGTCACCGTCAAGCGCTACAAAAAGACTGGCTCGCTGATCGAACTGCTGCCGGAAAACCCGGACTTCAAGGTCATCCACGTCGATCCGGCGACCGACGATTTCGCGCTCGAAGGCCTGGCGGTGGGCTTGATGCGCAGCTGGAACTGAGGGCGCGGGCGCGGCCCGGCTGCGCCCGCCTGCTTCAGTCGCCCTTGCGCGGCGCGCTTGCGGCCGCATCGGTCACGATGCGGTTGTGTTCCTTGATATAGGCGTCGGTGGCGCTGCGCCAGGCGCCGAAGTCGGCCAGCACCAGCTTGGCCGAAACCTTGGCGTTTTCGGCGATGCCGGCATACACGCCTTCCAGGTGCAGGCGCGACTGCTCGGTTTCTTCCTTGGTCAAGAGGTCGGCGATATCCTTGGGAATGCGCTTGGTCAGCGGGCTCGCGTCGTTCAGCTTGCGCACGAAGGCGTTGTAGCAATCCTGCCACGCGGCGACCTTGGCCGAGACGCTCTCGATCTCGTCGTTCTGCTTCGACATGGCCGGAATGCGCGGCGCCGGACAGCGGAACTGGCCTGCGCTGAACTCGGCGCCATCGTATCCGGATATCCAGTAATCGAGCTCGGCGCGCCGCGTCTCGCGCTTTTTGATCATCTCGAGCGAGCCGGCGGCGCTCTTGTTGCCCTTGGCCGCCGATTTCTTGAACCAGGCTTCGGCCTTGGCCAGGTCCACCGTCCCCGCCTCGCCGTAAAAATACATTTCGCCCATGTGCAATTGGGCTTCGGCATTGCCGGCGTTAGCCAGTTTGGTGTAGAGCTGCAGCGCTTGCGGATAGGATTTTTTCGCGAACAGGGCGTTGGCGTCGGCCAGCTCGTCCGCTTGCGCCACGCCGCCCAGCATCAATGCCAGGCAAAACAGGGTTTTCTTCATTGCATGTCTCACGATGGGATGTCCGGATGCGCATCATAACCGGATTGGCACGGCTCGACAGGGGCACCGCTTTGCCGTAAAGTATCATTTTTTGCAACACTTATCTTATCATTCGTTATGAGCAAGCGAAACAAGTGTACGGCGCGCGCCGGCAGCCGCTTCCCCCTTCCCTTCAAGCTCGCTTAGGACGCCGAATGCGACGTTTCGAGTGTTGCGAAGGCGCGTCCAACAAATTCTGGGAAGTCGAGCAGGATGGCTGCGATCTCCATGTCCGCTACGGCAAGGTGGGCACGGCGGGACAGGGGCAAACCAACACCCATCCTGACCGCGCCACGGCGGTGGCGGCAATGGACAAACTGATACGCGAAAAAACCGGCAAGGGCTATGCCGAGATCGGCGCAGCGCCGCCGCTGGCGCCTGTGCCAGCCGCGCCAGCCGCACCCGCCCCGCTCCCCATCGCGCCCGCCATCGCCGCGCCAGGCGCTGTGGCGCCCTGGCTGGCGGTCGAGCCGCTGGTCGACATATCGCCCGCACTGGCAGCGCTGGCAATGCCGTCGCGCCGGTTCCCCGGCATGGCGCGCGCCATCGACGCCGGCGCATGCTGGGACGACTTCAAGCTGGTCACCCGCCATTGCACCTTCAGTGCGGAGCTCTCCGATCCCGCGTACCGCGATGCCGTGGCCGAAACCATCGAGCGCATCGCCCAGGACCGGCGGCGCGGTTCGCCCCTGTCGGACGCCATCATGATGCTGCTGGAAGCGAAAACCGGTTCCGCCTACGGCGAGGTGCATACCAGCGCCTTCACCGACTTCCTGGTGAGCGACAGAGGCTTGCCCTACGCCGTCGCGGTGTATCTGCAGCGGCTGGGAATGGTCCTCGATCAGGAGCGCGATCCCTCCGGCCTGGCGTACGCCATCAGCGCCGACGTGGACAATAGCGGCTACAGCTGGTTAACCGGCGGCTATCGCGAGGCCGACATGCTGTTGCGTGAGCACCTGGCGCAGGCGCGCGAGGAGGACTGGAACGCGTGCGTGCGGTCGATGCGGCAGGCCGCACCATCGCTGCCCGACTGGCGCCGTCCCCTGCTGGCCATCCTGCTGCCCGATGCGCCGGACCTGGCCAACGAACTGACCCTGGGCACGCAGTCGCCGGAAGGCCAGCCTCCCGCGCCCTGGTTCGAACAGTACGAGTGGTTCAAGGCCTACGCCACCTCGGACGCCGCCATCAAAGCGTTGCGCCGCTGGCCCAAGGCGGCAAGCTGCGGTGAGCACAACATCGGCACATCGGCCAGGCACGTGGCCACGGTGGTGCGCGACCGTGGCGCCGGCGCGGTCGCGCTCCTGGCCCCGCATGCCATCTACGAGGAAACCTCGGACGGGCTCAGTTGCATCGGCACGCACGAAGCGATGACGGCGCTGGCGCTTGAAACACTGGGCAGGTCGTATTCGTCCGCGCGTTTTGACGCGGCGGCCGCGCGCTGGCCGCAAGCGGCGATGGCCGTGTTGAGCGAATTGATTGCCAGGGATGGCTGCGGACCGCATTTCGCACGCTGCGCGCTGGCCGGGGTACTCGCCAGCAGCGCCCACATGGTTCCGGCGTTCAAGCCGTGGCTGTCGGCAGGTGCGTGGAAGGTACTGTCGAACGCCGCCGCGCGCTACCTGGCCGTGCCGGACATCGCCGACGCGGCCGACCTGCCGCCAGTGCTGGTCAACCCGCCCTGGAACAGGCCATCGAAAAAACCGGCCTGCGCAGCCGCGCTGGCGCTGGCCCCGATGCCCCTGGCGCCGGTCGAACGCTGGAGCGCGCAGCAGCGCGAACAACTGGGCAAGGAGAGCCGCCACATTCACTACCACGGCCCGGCCACGCCGTTCGCCGACGCCGCCATCGCGGCCGGCGACGCCGATGCGCTGATCGCGGCATGGCGCGCCAGCACCGGTTCCTACCATCCGCCGGAACAAGGCGCGCGCCTGATCGGCACGCTGCCGGCGCCGCTCAACGCCCAGGTCTGGAACGCGCTGGCCGCTACCGACATCAATCACCCCGGCTGCGCCATCGCCGCCACGGGCCTGGCCGGCTTGCCGGCCCTGGTGGCCCTGGTCGCACAGCAGCCGGTCGATAACCTGGCCTACGCGCTGCACTTCGGCGCGGTCGAACTGGCCGCGCCGGTGGCGCGTGCCTACGCCATGCTCAAGCCGAAAAAAATGATCGCCAGCGCGCGCAGCTGGCTGCTGCGTAATCCCGAACATGCCGCCTGCGGCCTGGCCGCCGCCGCCCTGGGCGAAGCGGGCGCGCCGCGCGAGCAGGCGCGCCAGGCCCTGCGCATGCTGGCCGGCGCCGGCCATGACGGCGTGCTGATGGAGGTCGCCGCCCGCTATGGCGACGCTGCCGTCACCGACGCCATGCGCGCCATGCTCGATGAAGATCCGCTCACGCTGCATCCGCCCAAGATCGGCAAGTTGCCGTCCTTTTGGGACCCGCCCGGATGGACCCGCCCTCTCTTGTCCAGCAACGGCAAGGCGCTGCCCGACGCGGCGCTCGACATCATCGGCGCCATGCTGCGCTTTCCCCACACCGACCGCATTTACGCCGGCGTGACCCAGCTCAAACAGGCCTGCACGCCGGACTCGCTGGCCGATTTCGCCTGGGAGCTGTTCCGCGCCTGGGTTGAACGCGGCGGCGAAACCAAGGAAAACTGGGCGTTTTACGCGCTCGGCATGCTTGGCAACGACAACAGCGCGCGCATGCTCGCGCCGCTGGTGCGCGCCTGGCCTGGCGAAAGCCTCAACGCGCGCGCCGTGGTCGGCCTGGACGTGCTGGCCATGATCGGCAGCGACACCGCCCTGATGCTCCTGCACGGGATCGCCCAAAAGGTCAAGTTCCAGGCACTGCGGCACCACGCATACGACAAGATCGGCGAGATCGCCGCATCGCTCGATCTGGGCACCGAGGAACTGGAAGACCGCCTGGTCCCCGACCTGGACCTGGACCAACACGGCGAGATGCAGCTCGACTTCGGCCCGCGTCAGTTCCGCGTCGGCTTCGACGAGGCGCTCAAGCCCTGCCTGCGCGATGCGCAGGGCGCGCGCCTGGACGAGCTGCCCAAGCCGAAAAAGACCGACGACGCCGCGCTGGCGGCGGCCGCCGTGGCGCGCTACAAGCTGCTCAAGAAGGATGCGCGCAGCATCGCCGCCCAGCAGGTGCTGCGCCTGGAACAGGCAATGTGCGGGCGGCGGCGCTGGACCGCGCACGCCTTCCGTGACTTCCTGGCCGGCCACCCGCTGCTGCGCCACCTGGTGCAGCGCCTGGTGTGGGGCGCGTACGACGGCGACGGCACGCTGCTGGCCAGCTTTCGGGTCGCGCCCGACGGCGGCTGCACCGACCATGCGGACGACGCCTTTGCACTGGCGCCGGGCGACGCTATCCGCATCGGCATCCCGCACCCGCTCGAACTCGACCCGGCCGTCCTGGCCGCCTTCGCCCAGCTGTTCGCCGACTACGAACTGCTGCAGCCGTTTGCCCAACTCGCGCGCGACACCTACACGCTCACGCAGGCCGAGCGCGACGGCCAGGCGCTGGCGCGCTGGGACGGCGCCGTGGTCAGCACCGGGCGCTTGCTTGGCCTGGTCGAGCGGGGCTGGCACCGCAACATCGGCAGCGGCGGCGAGACGGTCGAATTTTCAAGGTGGTTCGGCCGCGGCAAGCTGGCGCACCTGCACATCGCGCCGGGCCTGACGGCAGGCTTCATCCACGGTGACGAACAACAGACGCTGGTCAGGCTGGTTCTCGAACACTACCGCGTCGACGAGGACGCGCGCCTGTCCGCGCTCGACCCGATCGATGTCAGTGAATTTATCCGGGTAATGGAGCAATTATGCGCGTGATGCCGCCGTCCGCTTCCATCGCGCCTTGGCTGGCGGCCGGCGCGCTGGCCGACATGCCGCCCGAACTGGCCGCGCATGCCCTGCCCTCGCGCCGCCACCCCGGTCCACCGTTTTGCGCGACCAGCAGGGAGCGCTGGGTGCTGTTCCTGACCCGGATGCGCGAAAACTGTACGCTGCAAGCGGGCGGCGACTGCGCGCACCAGCCGGTCGTCATCGACACCATCGAGCGCCTCGCCAAGCGCAGGCAGCTCGGCACGCCGGAAACCGATGCGGTCCTGCTGGCGATGGAAAAAATCAACGAGAAAAATCGGCCGGCGTCGGAAGGCTGTCCTTTTCTCGACGTGCTGGTGGCGGACAAAGGTCTGCCGTATGCCTTCGACATCATGCTCAGGGCGCAGCGCATATGCCTCGAACCGGTTGCCGGCCCCGATAAGAACGGCCATGAAGTGCATGCCAACAGCGGCGGCGCCCGTCAATTCTATGGCATCACCGACCTGGCCCTGCGCGCCCATCTGGCGCACGCCCCGCAACAGGTCTGGGAACAATGCGTCCGCATGGCGCGCGACGCGGCAAAGGAACTGCATACCAGCACCCGCCCGCTACTGGCCGCGCTGCTGCCCGATGCACCGGAACTGGCCAACGAACTGGCGCTGACGCTGCAGCCGGAAACGGACGACAAGGGGCGAGCGCAATGGTGCGGCAACTACGCATGGCTGATCGTCTACGCCAGCTCGCCCGAAGCACGGCGTGCGCTGCGCCTGTGGCCGCGCGATGAGGCCCTGCGCGACGACAGCTTTCATCAATCGCCGCGCGCCGTCGCCACCGCATTGCAGGACCGCGGGACCGACGCTGTCGATGCGCTCAAGGACGGCGTAAGGCACGCGCAGACGGTACAGGCGCTGGCCTGCATTGGCACGCCGGAAGCGATCATGACCCTGGTGCAGGGCCACTGCGCGCTGCCGCCCGGCTATCTGGGCGACGCCGGGAGGCGCTGGCCCGATGCCACCATGGCGGCGCTGAGCCAACTGATCGCCCGGGATCACTGCGGCCCTGAGCGCGCGCGCCAGTTGCTGGCCGGCGTGGTGGCTATCCACGCGCACCGGGTTCCCGCCCTGCGGCCATGGATTGCGGCGCCGGCCTGGAAGGTGCTGTCGGTCGCCGCCGCGCAGTACATCACGATGCGCGACTGCGCCGTCACCAGCGAACTGCCAGCGGTGCTGGCTGCGCCGCCCTGGCGCGGCAAGCTGCCGGCCTTCTGGACACCGCTGGTGTGGACCCGTCCCCTGCTGGCCGCCGGCGGCAAGGCGCTGCCCGATGACGCGATGGATGCGCTTGGCGCCATGCTGCGTTTCCCGGACCCTGATGGGGTGCATGCCGGCGTCACCCAACTCAAGCAGGCATGCACGCCCGATTCGCTGGCCGATTTTGCGTGGGAGCTGTTCCGCGCCTGGACAGAGGACGGCGCCAGGGGCAAGGAAATCTGGGCTTTCCACGCACTCGGCCTGCTCGGCAACGACGAGAGCGCGCGCAGGCTTACCCGCCTGCTGCGCGCCTGGCCCGGCCAGGGCCTGCATGCGCGCGCCGTCATCGGCCTGGACGTGCTCGCGCGGATCGGCAGCGACATCGCCCTGATGCTGCTCAACGGCGTCGCACAAAAACTCAAGTTCAAGCCGCTGCAGGACCGCGCGAGGGAAAAGATCGCGCAGATCGCCGACCTGCGCGGCCTGACGCGCGAAGAACTGCAAGACCGCCTCGCGCCCGACCTCGGCCTCGATGAGCAAGGCACCCTGCTGCTCGACTTCGGTCCGCGCCAGTTCCATGCCGGCTTCGACGAAACGCTCACGCCATTCGTGCGCGCCGCCGACGGCACGCGCAGCGCCGACCTGCCCAAGCCGAAAAAGAGCGACGACGCCGATCTGGCGACGGCGGCGGTCAAGCGCTTCAAGCTGCTCAAGAAGGATGCGTACACCATCGCCGGCCAGCAGGTGCTGCGGCTGGAGCTGGCCATGTGCGCGCAGCGGCGCTGGCCGGTGCAGGTGTTCTACGACTGCGTGGTGAGGCACCCGCTGGTGCGCCACCTGGCACAGCGCCTCGTGTGGGGCGTGTACGACGCCGCCGGCGGCCGCTTGCAGGCCTGCTTTCGCGTCACGCCCGAAGGCGCCTTGAGCGATGCGGCCGACGACGCCTTTACGCTGCCGCAGGGCGACGGCGCCGTGGTCGGCATCCCGCATGCGCTGCACCTGGCGCCGGCCGACGCCAACGCCTTCGCCCGGCTGTTCGCAGACTATGAACTGCTGCAGCCGTTTGTGCAGATCGGGCGCGACACGCACATCCTGGACGAGGGCGAAGAAAAGCGCCACGCGCTCGGTCGCTGGTACGGCGAGGTGGTGCCGACCGGGAGCCTTCTCGGGCTGCTCGAGCAAGGCTGGCGGCGCGGCCCGATGCAAGATGGCGGCGCGCTGCTGGAAATTGCCAGGGACCTTGGCGGCGGCTATGCGGCGGCCCTGGACTTCGCGCCCGGCATCCTGGCCGGCATGCCAGGCGAGAACGCGCAGCAAACCCTGGGCTCGGTGGTGATCTGGCGGCCCGGCCAGGACGGCACCCGCGACAGCGCGCCCTTGTCCTCGCTCGACGCGGCGGTCGTCAGTGAGCTCATTGGCGACATGGCGCGCTTATGCGCATGAACGAACACCAGGCACACAAGGCACACGATGCAGCAATCTGACCCAAGCGGCGCCGTTGCGCCGTGGCTCGACGTCGGCCCCTTGGTTGACATTCCCGCCGCACTGGCGGCCGAAGCGCTGCCCTCGCGCCGCTTTCCCGGGCCGGCGCCGCGCCCCGACACCGATGCCATCTGGGACCGCTTCATCCCTGCGGCGCGCCGCCACTGCGTGCTCGACCCGGCTGGCTCGGACGACCAACAGCTGGTGCGCGAGGCGGCGGCGCGCATCGCCAGCGGCGAGCGGCGCGGCTCGCCGGCCTGCGACGCGGTGCTGCTCGCGGTCGAGCGTCATCTGGACTTTCCCTATCTTCCGCTCATCGGTGGCGCCTCCCTGATCGATGTGCTGGTCGCCGACCGGGGCCTGCCGCATGCGCTTGAAGCACTGATCGGCATGGAAGGCACCGCCATCGAGACGACCAGGGCTGGCTATGGGGTGCGCGCCGCATCCGACCAGCGCGGCTTCCTGCGTAACGACACGTACGACCCGACCGAGCTGACGCTGCGCAGCTACCTGGCGCTCGCGCCCGACCACGTCTGGGAAGAATGCGTGCGCCTCAGCCTGGCGGCGACAGGGCGCCTCCACACCTGTCGCCGCCCGCTGCTGGCGGCCTTGCTGCCCGATGCCCCGCATGTCGCCGACGCCATCGCACTGACGCTGCAGCCGCCGCCAAGCTACTATGGACTCGACTGGCTGGCCCAATATGGATGGCTGCTCGCGTATTGCGGCTCGCCCGAAGCGAGGAAAGCGATCCGCCAGTGGCGCCGCACCTGCCACGACGCCGATTTCGCCTTCTGCCGCTCGCGGCAAGCGCTGGTGACGATCGTGCGCGATCGCGGCGTCGACGCGGTCGAGGCCTTGCGACTCGGCGCCATGCATGAAGAGGCAGCCGCCACGGCGCTGGCCTGCATCGGCACCACCGAGTCCTTGACGGTGCTGGCGCTGGCGTGCAACGAAGGCGAGGCGCAGTGTACGCGTTTCGCCCTTGCGGCCGAACGCTGGCCGCAAGCGGCAATCGCCGTCCTGAGCGAATTGATCGCCAGGGATCACTGCGGTCCGGCGCGCGCGCGCCGCTTCCTGGCTGCGCTGGTCGCCCGCCACGCCGCCAGCGTGGCGGCGTATCAACCATGGCTCTCGCCGCGCGCATGGCACGTGCTTTGCAACGCCGCCGCGCAGCACTGCACGGTGCGCGACTTCGCCGCCCCGGCCGACCTGCCGCCCATCCTCCTCAATCCGCCGTGGACTTCGGCGGCAAAAAAGGCCTCGCCCACGCTGGCGCTCGCGCCTTTGCCGCTGGCGCCGGCCATGCGCTGGAGCGGGGAGCAACGCGCCGCATTAAGCAGGCAGCCACGCTATACCGTCACGTCCTGCACCAATTACAGCGACCCGCTGATCTCGGCCGAGGCCACCGCCGGCGCCGGCCCGGAAGCGATCATCGCAGCCTGGCTGGCCTGCCTTGCCGCCGGCAAGCACATCAACGACGCCGCGCGCATGATCGCCGACTTGCCCGCGCCGCTCAACGCGCAGGTCTGGAACGTGGTGGCGCAGGTCGAGGTCAACCTTCCGGGCTACGCGATTGCGGCGCTCGGCCTGGAAGGGCTGCCTGGCCTGGTGAGCATGGTCGAGCGGCGCCCGGCGCAGGACCTGGCGTACGCACACCACTTCGCCGCCGTCGAATTGGCCGTGCCGGTGGCGCGCGCCTGGGCCACCCTGAAACGCAAGGAACTGCGTGCAAGCGCCAGCAACTGGCTGCTGTCGAACCCGGAGCACGCCGCCTGCGGACTGATTGCGGCGGCGCTCGGCAAGCCAGGCGCTGCGCGTAACCAGGCGCGCGGCGCGCTGCGCCTGCTCGATGCGGCCGGCCATCGCGCGCTGCTGTCGGGCGTCGCCAGCCGCTACAGCCAGGCAGCCGTGACGAGCGCCATGCTCGCCATGCTCGATGAAGATCCGCTCGACATGCACCCGGCAAAAATCGCCAGCCTGCCGTCGTTCTGGACACCGCAACTGTGGGCCCGCCCTCTGCTGGCAAGTAATGGCAAGGCGCTGCCCGAGCCCACGCTCGACACCATCGGCGCCATGCTGCGCTTTCCGCATGCCGACGGCGTCTATGCGGGCGTGGCCTTGCTCAAAGAAGCATGCACGCCGGACTCGCTGGCCGATTTTGCGTGGGAGCTGTTCCGCGCATGGATCGAAGACGGCGCGCAGGCAAAGGAGAACTGGGCCTTTTTCGCGCTCGGCCTGATCGGCAACGACGACAGCGCGCGCAGGCTCGCGCCCCTGCTGCGCGCCTGGCCCGGCCAACAACTGAGCGCGCGCGCCATCGCCGGCCTGGACGTGCTGGCCCTGATCGGCAGCGATACCGCCCTGATGCTGCTCAACGGGATCGCGCAAAAAGTCAAGTTCAAGGCCTTGCAGGAGCGCGCCCGCGAAAAGATCGCCGTCATCGCCGACGCGCGCGGCTTGAGCGTCGAGGAACTGGAAGACCGCCTTGCGCCCGACCTGGACCTCGACGAACAGGGCGTGCTGCTGCTCGACTTCGGCCCGCGCCAGTTCCGCGTCGGCTTCGACCAGGCACTCAAGCCATGGGTGCGCGATAGCGGTGGCACGCGCCTGCCCGACCTGCCCAAGCCGAAAAAGACCGACGACCCGGCCTTGGCGGCGGCGGCGCATAAACGCTACACGCTGCTCAAGAAGGACGCGCGCACGATCGCCGCGCAGCAGGTGCTGCGGCTGGAAATGGCGATGTGCGCGCAGCGGCGCTGGCAACGCCAGGCCTTCGTCGATTTTCTCGCCCACCATCGGCTGCTGCGCCACCTGGTCCAGCGCCTGGTCTGGGGCGTCTACAGCGTCGCCGGCGATACCCTGCTGGCGTGCTTCCGGGTCGCGCCGGACGGCACGTTCACCACGGCGAACGACGACCCTGTCGACCTGCCGCCCGACGACGCGGGCAAGATCGGCATCGTGCATGCGCTCGACCTGCCCGCCGCCGACGCCGACGCCTTCGCGCGCCTGTTCGCCGACTACGAGCTGCTGCAACCGTTCGCGCAGATCGGCCGCGACACGCACCGGCTGGGCGAGGCCGAAGCGGGCCGGGAAGCCCTGGCGCGCTGGGACGGCAAGGTGCTCGAGAGCGGACGCGTCATGGGCCTGGTGAACAAGGGCTGGCGCCGGGGCCCGGTGTACGACGGCGGCGCCATCCGCACCTTCACCAAGGCGCTCGATGCGGCCCACCTGGCCGAACTGCACATCACGCCGGGCCTGATTACCGGGATCACCGGCGAATACCCGGAGCAGACCCTGGGCGAGGTGCGGATCGGGCGAGGCGATAACTGGGGCTGCATCGGCCAGCCGGTGGCGCTGTCTTCGCTCGATCCCGTGACGGCCAGTGAACTGATACGCGACATGCACAATCTGTGCGCCTGAGACGGCGCGGACACCAGTCAATTTTCAGGAAACATGATGCGGCGGGCGGCCCACGGGCTGGCGTGCATCGGCAGCGCGCCATCGATGACCGTGCTGGCACTGGGCTGCGACCAGGGCCAGACACCGTTCACGCAACCCTGCGCCGCCGGCCGCGCGGGCAAGCGTGGGACGGCGGCGCGATCGGTGGATTTACCAAGATGCTCGGCGGTGCTTACATTGCCGAACCAAGCATTTCTCCGGGTATCATTGCGGGCATGGTCTACGAGAGCGAACAACAAAGGCTCGATCAATTGGTGGTGCGGCACGGCGACGGGGCGGGCCGCATGGGCGGCAGCGTGGCGCTATCGTCGCTCGACGCGGCCATGCTCAGTGAGTTGATCAGGGATATGGAACAGTTATGCGCCGCCGAAGGCGCGCGTACGATATGAATTGAAGGATGGATGATGCGGCAATGTGAATTGAGCGATGACGTTTCGAACCCGGGCGACAGCGCGCCCTGGCTCTCGTGCGGGCCGTTGGTCGATGTGCCGGCGGCGATGGCCGCAATCGCCCTTTCCTCGCGCCGTTTCCCCGGTGCGCCGCCGCGTACCGATGCCGATCAGGCGTGGAAGCTGTTCCTCAACCATGCGCGCAAGGAAAGCCCGCTGGACGCCGCCAGGTCCGACGCGCCGTTCCAGGATGGCGTGATCGAGGCCACCGGGCGCATTGCGCAAGGCGTGCGCGCCGGCACACCGATGTCCGACGCGATCCTGCTTGCGGTGTCCACCTTGTTTTGCGATAAGCTGGACGCGTCGGAAGGCGCGCCCTTCGTCGACTTCCTGGTGGCGGAAAAAGGACTGCCCTACGCACTCGATGTGCTGCTGACCTGCCTGGAAAAGATGAGGCTCAAGCGCACGTACACGGACGGCGTGCTCGCGTGGCACATCGCGGCCGATCGCGACTTGCAGTTTTCGCGGCATTCATTGTTGTTCTCCCCGACTGAACTGGCGCTGCGCGCTCATCTCAGTCACGCCGCCCCGGCGCTCTGGGAGCAATGCGCGCAGACGCTGCGCGAGGCGGTGCCGCACATGCCCGAACAGCGCCAGGCGCTGCTGGCCGCCCTGCTGCCGGACCTGCCCGACATGTCGGACGCACTGGTGCGCGCGCGCGGCTTCGTGCTGCGCTCGAACGACTCGTGGCTCAACACGACCGCCAGTGCATCCGTGCGCATGCAGGCGCTCGAATCGGGCAATCCGCACGAAGGCACGAATGGATTTTACGAGGTCCCCGCCGCTGTGGCGGCGGTGGTGCTGGAGCTGGGGACCGAGGCCGTAGCGCTGCTGCGCAGCGGGGTCCAGATCGATCTCGCCGCCGAGGGCCTGACCTGGATCGGCACACCCGACGCGGTGGAGACCCTGGCGCGCCGGGTGCTCGCGAGCGACAGCGGCAGGGCGCTCGAATTGCTCACCACGGCGGTACGGCGCTGGCCGTACGCCGCACTGGCCGCATTGGCCGAGCTGATCGCACCGGAACGCTACATGCCGCTCACCTTGCGTGACCTCCTTGCCGGCCTGGTGGAAACCCATGTCGATGCCCTGCCCGCATTCAAACCATGGTTGACGCAGAGCGCGGCGGCGCTGTTGGAGACGATCATGGCCAGGATCGCCAGCGCCGGCGAGATCGCCGACGTCGCCGACCTGCCGCCGGTGCTGGTCAATCCGCCCTGGCTGGCAGCGCGCAAGAAGGCGAAGGCGCTGGCGCTGGAACCGCTTGCGCTGGCGCCGGCCGCGCACTGGAGCGACCAGGAACGCGAGCAGATGCGCCACGAAAACCGCGACGGCGTTCCTACAGCTTTCAACGATGCGTTCACGGTGCCGCGCGACGCCGCTCAAGCCGCCGCCGTGGGCGACATGGTGGCGGTACTTGCGATCTGGCAGAAGTACGCCAAACCGGGCGACGCCGCCATTGGCGACCTCGTGCATGCATTCATCGACCTGCCGGCGCCGTACAACGCGGCGGTGTGGAACGCGCTGGCCGGGTATGCGATCAAATCGCCCGGCTACGCGGTGGCCACGCTTGGCCTGCACGGCCTGCCCGGTTATGTCACGATGTGCGAACGGCGCCCAGGCGCCGACCTTGGCTACATGCGGCACATCGCCGCCGTCGAACTGGCCGCGCCCATGGCGCGCGCCTACGTGGTCCTGAAAGCGAAAGAAGTACGCGCCAGCGCGCGCCGCTGGTTGCTGGCGTATCCCGAACACGCCGCCTGCGGCCTGATCGCCCCCGCCCTCGGCAAGCCGGGCGCCGGCTGCGACCAGGCGGCGGACGTCTTGCGCATGCTGGCGGCGGCCGGCCACGACGCGCTGCTGATGGAGGTTGCGGGGCGCTACCAGCAAACGGCGGTGAGCGCCGCCCTGCGCGCGCTGCTGGACCAGGACCCGCTCGAAATGGTCCCGGCAAAGATCGCCGGCGCGCCCGCGTTCTGGCGAGTCGACACCTTTACCCGTCCGCGCCTTGCCAGCAACGGCAAGGCGCTGTCCGACCATGCGATCGACCTGCTCGGCGACATGCTGCGCTTTCCCCAGGGCGTGCGGGTCTACGCCGGCATCACCCAGGTGCGGCAGGCCTGCACGCCGGCCTCGCTGGCCGCGTTTGCATGGGACCTGTTCGGCGCCTGGGAGCTCGATTTCGGCAACCCAAAGGAAAACTGGGCCTTTGCCGCCATCGGGGTGCTCGGCGACGACGACCTGGCGCGCAAGCTGGCGCCGATGATCCGCGCCTGGCCCGGCGAAGGCTTGCACGCGCGCGCCGGATACGGCCTCGATGTTCTGGCCGCAATCGGCACCGAGACCGCCATGATGTTACTGAGCGCGATCGCGCAACGCGGCGGCACGGCGAGCCTGCGCGAAAAAGCGCGCGAGGCGATAACGCAGGTCGCGGCGGCGCGCAACATGACGGCCGACGAACTGGAAGACCGCCTGACGCCGGAACTCGGTCTCGACGAGCAAGGCACCCTGCTGCTCGACTTCGGCCCGCGCCAGTTCCGGGTCGGCTTCGATGAAGCGCTCAAGCCATATGTGCGCGACCAGGACGGCGCGCCGCTGGCCGACCTGCCCAAACCCAGGCAAGGCGACGATGCCGAACTGGCGCGCGCCGCCACGGAGCGCTACAAGACACTCAAGAAAGACGTGCGCGGCATCGCCTCGCAGCAGGTGCAGCGGCTGGAGATGGCAATGTGCATGCGGCGGCGCTGGACGCCCGAGGTCTTCCTGGCCTGCCTGGCCGGCCATGCGCTGGTGCGCCATCTGGTACGGCGCCTTGTCTGGGGGGTGTATCGCGGCGGCCGGCTGGAAAGCTGCTTCCGGGTCGGCCTGGATGGCGGCGTCACCGACGGCGCCGACGACGCGTACGTGCTGGCGCAAGGCGACGATATCGGCATCGCGCATGCGGTGGAAATGTCGGCCAGCGACACGCAGGCCTTCGCCCAGCTGTTTGGCGACTATGAGCTGGTGCAGCCATTTCAGCAGATGGGCCGCGATACGTACGCGCTGAGCGCGGCCGAACTGGCATCGGGCCGTTTGCTGCGCTGGGACGGCGTGGTGGTGCCGACCGGGCACCTGATCGGCCTGACGAAGCGGAATTGGCGGCGCGGCCGCACGCAAGAGCGCAGCTACGTGCGCGACGCCAGCAAGGCCATGGGGGGCGGCTTGCTGGCCGAACTGACCTTCGAACCGGGCTTCATGGCCGCAATGGTCGACCAGCATCCCGAACAAACGTTGAAGCAGGTGCTGCTCACCGGCCCCGGCACGCAGGGCGCGCCGCTGGCGGCGCCCGATCCGGTCGCCGCCAGTGAACTGATACGCGACCTGCAACAACTGTGCGTCTGAAACGGCGCTGATACGAATCCCATTTTCAGGACCCATGATGCGGCAATCCGAATCGAATGATGGCGCGCTCGCGCCCTGGCTCACCCGTGGCCCGGTGATCGACATCCCGCCCGACATGGCGGCGCTGGCCCTGCCCTCGCGCCGTTTTCCCGGCGCGCCGCCGCGCGCCGCAGCTGCCCTGAGCTGGAAGCTGTTTCTGGCCCGGGCGCGCAAGCATGGTCAGTTGAACGCGGACGAATCCGAACCGATTTTTCGCACCGCCGTCGCCGAGGCGATCGAGCGCATCGAGCAAGGCACGCGCGATGGCGGTCCGTTGTCGGATGCGGTGCTGCTGGCCCTGTCGGCGGGCCTCGATAACGAATTGAAAACCGCGCGTGGTGCGCCGTTCATTGACTTCCTGGTGGCCGAAAAAGGGCTGGCATACGCCCTCGACACACTGCTCACGGCAACCGAACACCTGAGCGTGCGCTACAACGCAAGCCGCATGTGGATCGTCTGCCGCGACCCTGACAGGCATCTGGCGTTCTACCATCGCTCGCTCTCGCCGACCGAGCTGGCCTTGCGCGCGTATCTGGCCCACGCGCCGCAAGACGTCTGGGAACAGTGCGTGCAAGCGATCGAAGGCGCCGCCGCGCGCGTGCCATTTTGCCGGCGCGCGCTGCTCGGCGTGCTGCTGCCGGATGTGCCGGCGCTGTCGAACGCGCTTGCCCTGGAGAGTCGCGCCACGCCCCAGTTCAGCTACGGGTGGTTACGCCTGACCGTGAGCGAGGCAACCAGCCTGGCGGCGCTCGGCTGGGACGGCGCATACCGCGACTCGCGATCGTACTACGAGGTGCCGGCAGCCGTCGCGTCCATCGTCCAGGAACGCGGCGTCGATGCGCTGCCATTGCTGGAGCGCGGCGCGGAGAACGATGCGGCGGGCCGCGCGCTGACCTGGATCGGCACTCCCGCGGCGGTGAGCGCGCTGGCGCGGTTGCTGATCCCGTCCGGCGGCGCCACCTGCCTGGCCCACCTGAAAGCGGCGGCCGAGCGCTGGCCGCACGCCGCGATCGCGGCCCTGTCCGAGCTGGTCGCCGTCGATAAACGGGTGCCACCGACGGCGCGCGCTATCCTCGCCACGCTGGCGCAGGATCATCGTGCCGACCTGCCCGCATTCGCGCCCTGGATTTCGGCAGCGGCGGCGGCGGTCCTGGACGACCTGGCCGGCAAACCCGGCGTGGACGCCGACATCGCCGACGCCGCCGACCTGCCGTCCGTGCTGGTCAATCCACCCTGGATGGCGCCGCCGAAGAAGACGGTCGCCCCGCTGGCCCTTAAACCGCTTGCGCTGGAGCCGTCCGAACACTGGAGCGCTGAAGAACGCGAGCAGGTGCTCAGGCAAGAACGTTACGACGCCTACCCCTGGTCGGCGCGTCGCATCGATGCGCCCGCACAGGCCGCGGCGGCGATCGTGGAGGGCGACATGGACGCGCTGCTCGCGCTCTGGCAAGCATCGGTGGGCGACGGCTACTACATCGGCGGCTGCGTACACGCGATCATCGACATGCCGGCGCCGTACAACGCGGCGGTGTGGAACGCGATGGCGCAGCACCCGATCAACTCGCCCGGCTACGCTATTGCCACCCTGGGCCTGCGCGGCCTTCCGGGCCTGGTGGCCATGTGCGAACGGCGACCGGCCGACGAACTGGAGTTCGCGCTGTACTTCGGCGCGGTCGAACTGGCGGCGCCGGTGGCGCGCGCCTGGGCGGGCCTGAAAGCGAGCGACGTGCGGGCAACCGCGCGCCGTTGGCTGTTCGCCTATCCGGAACACGCCGCCTGCGGCCTGATTGCGCCGGCGCTGGGCAAGCCAGGAACGGCGCGCAACTACGCCGCCGAGACACTGCGCATGCTGGCCGCTAACGGCCACGATGCCCTGCTGATGGAGGTGGCGGGACGCTACCGGCAGCCGGCGGTGGTCAGCGCCCTGCGCGCGCTGCTGGACCAGCAGCCGCTCGACCTGTACCCGGCCAAATTCGGCGCGGCGCCCGCGTTCTGGCTGCCGCGCAGTTGGACCAGCCCACGCCTGGCCAGCAACGGCAAGGCGCTGCCCGGCGCCGCGCTCGACGCGCTCGGCGCCATGCTGCGCTTCCCGCAGGTTGACCATGTATATGCCGGCATCATCCAGGTACAACAGGCATGCACGCCCGAATCCCTGAGCGCATTTGCGTGGGACCTGTTCCGTGCCTGGCAAAGCGCAGGCATGGACCCGAAGGAGAACTGGGCGTACGCCGCGCTGCGCCTGTTCGGTGACGACGACGTTGCGCGCAAGCTGACGCCATTGATCCGGACCTGGCCGGGCGAAGGCCAGCATGCGCGCGCGGTATTCGGCCTCGATGTGCTGGCCGCGATCGGCACCGACACCGCCATGCTGCTGTTGAACGGCATCGCCCAGCGGGTCAAGTTCAAGGGCTTGCAGGACAGCGCGCGCGAGAAAATCAGGCAGGTCGCCGAAGCCCGCAACATGACGGCGGACGAACTGGAAGACCGCATCGCCCCCGACCTGGGGCTGGACGAACATGGCGCCCTGCTACTCGATTTCGGGTCGCGCCAGTTCCGGGTCGGTTTCGACGAAACGCTCAAGCCGTTTGTGCGCGACCATAATGGCACGCGCCTGGCGGACCTGCCCAAGCCGAAACAGACGGACGACGCCGACCTCGCGAAGGCGGCGCTGGAGCGCTACAAGCTACTCAAGAAAGATGCGCGCGCCATCGCCGCACAGCAGGTGCTGCGGCTCGAAGTGGCCATGTGCGCGCGGCGCCGCTGGGAGCCCCAGGTATTTTCCACCTTCCTGGCCGGCCATCCGCTGGTGCGCCACCTGGTGCAGCGGCTGGTCTGGGGCTTCTACCGGAACGAGCGCCTGGAGACCTGTTTCCGCGTCGGCCCCGACGGCGGCTTCACCAACGCCGCCGATGACGCGTACGCGCTGGCGCAAGGCGACGATATCCGGATCGGCATCCCGCATGCGCTCGAGATGTCGGCCCAAGACACGGCCGCCTTCGGCCAGCTGTTCGCCGACTATGAACTGATGCAGCCATTTGTCCAGATCGGACGCGATACCCATGCGCTCCGCGCCGACGAACTGGCGGCCGACCGGTTGCTGCGCTGGGACGGATTGGTGGCGTCGACCGCCAATCTGCTCGGGTTGACCAGCCGCGGCTGGCGGCGCGGCCAGGCGCAGGATCGCGGCTATGTCCACGATGTCAGTAAACCGCTGGCGGGGGGCCACCTGTTCGAGTTGCAGTTCGAACCGGGTTTCATGGTCAGCGTGGTGGCGGAAGATCCGCAGCAGACGTTGAAGCAGGTGTTGTTCGGCAGCGCCGGCCGGCATGGCCGTGTCGACAAACACGTGCCGCTGTCGGCGCTCGACCCGATCGCGGCCAGTGAGCTGATACGCGACCTGCAATCGCTGAACGCCTGACACCGTGCCGGCACGACTAGACTTTCCAGGAGACGCATGATGCGGCGATTTGAATTAAGCGATGGCGTTTCCAGTAAATTCTGGGAGGTCGGGCAGGCCGGTTGCGAACTGCACATCCGCTTCGGCAGGATCGGCACCGCAGGACAAAGCAAACCGAAAACCTTCGCGGACGACGCTACGGCGGCCGCCGCGCTGGTCAAACTGGTGCGAGAAAAGACCGCCAAGGGCTATGTGGAGGCAGGCGCCGGGGGCGGCATCGCCGTGGTGGGCAATCCCGCTGCCGCGCCGGCGACGCCGGTTGCTGTCGGCGACATCGCCCCATGGCTCGCCTGCGGACCGGTGCTCGACCTGCCGCCCGGCCTGGCCGCGCTGGCCCTGCCCTCGCGCCAGGCGCCCGGTCCGGCGCCGATTACCGACGCCGCACGCGCCTGGGATATGTACCTGCAGGTCGCGCGCCCGTACGGCGACCCGGCCATGGCCATCTGCGACGTGCATCTGCACGCCGGCCTGAACGAGGCCATGCAGCGCATCCGGCAAGGCACGCGCAGCGGCAGCATGCTGTCGGATACGATCATGTTCGCCATCGCCGCCCAGTTCTGGTCACCAAAAGAATTCAATGGCGCCTTTCCTTTCCTCGATTTTCTCGCGGCTGAAAAAGGACTGCCTTATGCGGTCGACGTGATGTTAACCGCCATGCAAGAACTGAGCGCCAGTTCAATACGCGCGAGCGCCGCCATGCCCAACGAGCGCTGGCAGGTGCGCGCAATCGGGCGCGATGAGACGCTGACCGAAACGTACTACCGTATCAGGACAAAACGGGCGCTTCACCAGCACCTCGTCCACGCTAACGAGGCCACGTGGAATCAGTGCATGCAAACGATTGGCGAGCGTCTGGCGGGTTTGCCGGCAGCCTGCCGCGTGCATCTGGCGCCCTTCCAACCCGACGCGCCGCTGATCGCGCTGCGGCCCTTGCCAGAGCAAGGAAACGAGACCTGCCGCCCTGCCGCGTCCCTGTCGCAGATGTACGCCACCCTTGCCAACGCCAGGGCACTGGTGATGGGCGCCGGTCGCGACACCGAGCTGTATCGTGACAGCGCGCTCACGGTCATGGCCACCTTGATCCGGGAACACGGCGCCGATGTCGCCACGCTGTTGCATGCCGCACCCACCATTGAGCTGGGCACCGAGGCGCTCACCTGGATCGGCACGCCGCTGGCCATCCATACGCTCGGGCGCGAGCTGGTGGAGGCCAGCCGCGGATTTTTCCGCCAGCCCGCCGTCGACGCGCGCCAGCGCTTGCGCGAAGTTGTGCGGCGCTGGCCGCTGGCGGCGATCGCGGGCCTTGCACAGCTGATCGCCACCGAGGAGCAGGTTCCGCACGCTGTCCACGAGATGCTGGCCACGCTGGCCTACGAACACCTCGCAGTTGTTCCCGCTTTCAGGCCGTGGATAACGGCGACGGCGGCGGCGGTGCTCGATGAGCTCAGCACCAGCTTCACCGACGACACGCTTGCCGCCGATGCCGACCTGCCGCCAGTGCTGGCCAATCCACCCTGGCTGGCGCCGCGCAAAAAGACGGTCGCGGCGATGTCGCTGGCGCCGCTGCCGCTGGCGAGCGTCGCACACTGGAGCGACGAGGAACGCGAAGATATGCGCATGGAGGAGCGCGAGACGCTGTTTACTTACGCCAGCCAGGCCAAGGCGCCAGCGCACAGCGCGGCGGCCATCGCTGCCGGCGACACCGCTGGCCTGGTCGCCATATGGCAGGAAGCGGCGCAAGACAATAAGTTCTTCGCGGCCTGCGTGCATCTCATCGCCGACCTGCCGCCTCCCTTCAACGCGGCGGTATGGAACGCCACCGCCGGGCACCCGGTCAATTCGCCCGGCTACGCGGTGGCAACCCTGGGCCTGAGCGGCTTGCCGGCCCTGGTGACGATGTGCGAGCAGCGTCCTGGCGACGACCTGGTGTACGCCCGCTACATCGCCGCGGTCGAACTGGCGGCGCCTGTCGCACGCGCCTATGCGACCCTGAAAACGAGAGCGGTGCGCGCCGCAGCCCGGCAATGGCTGCTGGCGTACCCGGAACACACCGCCTGCGCGCTGATTGCGCCGGCCCTGGGCAAGGCGGGCAGCGTGCGCGAGCAAGCGGCCGACGTCTTGCGCATGCTCGCTGCGGCCGGCCACGACACCTTGCTGATGGAGGTGGCCGCGCGCTACCAGCAGCCTGCGGTCGGCGCCGCCCTGCGTGCGCTGCTCGACCAGGATCGGCTCGACCTGTATCCGGCAAAACTGGCCACCGTACCGGATTTCTGGGCGCCGCGCAGCTGGCCCCGTCCGCGCCTGGCCAGCAATGGCAAGGCGCTGCCCGACGCCGCCATCGACGCCCTCGGCGCCATGCTGCGCTTTGCGCAAGGGGAGCGCGTGTACGCCGGCCTGACCCAGGTTCGCGCGGCATGCACGCCCGATTCGCTGGCCGCCTTTGCCTGGGATCTGTTCATCGCCTGGCAGAACGATGGCGGCAGCGCCCGCGAGAACTGGGCCTTCACCGCCCTGGGCGTGCTGGGCGACGACGACATCGCCAGGAAGCTCGGGCCGCTGGTACGCGCGTGGCCGGCCGACGCCCTGCATGCGCGCGCGGCATTCGGGGTCGATGTACTCGGCGCGATCGGCACCGATGTGGCCCTGCTGGAGTTGCGCGCCATTTCCCGGCGCTTCAATTCCGGCACGCTGAAAGAAAGCGCGCATGCAAAGATCGTCCAGATTGCCGAAGCGCGCGGCATGAGCGCCGACGAGCTGGAAGACCATCTCACACCCGAACTGGGACTGGACGAACAAGGCACGCTGCTGCTCGACTTTGGCGCGCGCCAGTTCCTGGTCGGCTTCGACGAAGCGCTGCGTCCTTATGTGCTAGACCCGCACGGCGCGCACCTGGCCGACCTGCCCAAGCCACGCAAGGACGACGACGCCGAACTGGCGCGTGCGGCCGTGGTGCGCTACAAGCAGCTCAAGAAAGATGTGCGCGCCGTCGCCTTGCAGCAGGTGACGCGGCTGGAAATGGCGATGCGCACGCGGCGCCGCTGGTCGCCGGAAAAATTCATGACCTTCATGGCCGGCCATGCGCTGGTGCGCCACCTTGCGCAACGGGTGGTGTGGGCCGCGTATCGCGACGCCCGCGTCGAAGCGTGCTTCCGGCTCACGCCCGACGGCTCCTTCGCCGATGGCGCCGACGACACCTACGTGCTGCCACAGGACGACGGCATCCGCATCGGCATCCCCCACCCGCTCGACATGACGGCTGCCGACCTGGCGGCATTCACGCAGCTGTTGACCGACTATGAGCTGATGCAGCCGTTTTCCCAGCTCGATCGCGACACCTATGCACTCGCCGCCGCCGAGATGACGTCGGACCGCTTGCTGCGCTGGGATGGCGTGCCGGCGGCGAGCGGCGCCATCCTGGGGCTGGGCAGGTGGGGCTGGCGGCGCGGCCGCACGCAAGAACGCAGCTACGTACACGACTTCAGCAAGGCCATGGCCGACGGGCGGGTGGCGCTATTGAGCTTCGAGCCGGGCATCATGATCGCCGCAACCGAGGAACATCCTGAACAAACCCTCAGGCTGGTGCTGGTCGGCAGCAGCGACCAGCTCGGATATTATCCACGCGACCCGGTAGCGCTGGCGCAGCTCGACCCGGTCGACGCCAGTGAACTGATACGCGACATCGAACACTTGCGCGCCTGAGACGGCACGCGCGCACACCATCACAACAGGACTGAGAATGCGGCGATTTGAATTGAGCGACGGGACTTCGAACAAATTCTGGGAGATCAGCCAGGACGGCAGCGACCTGACGGTTTGCTACGGCAAAATCGGCACCGGCGGCACCACCCAGTGCAAGAACCACGCCGATGCGACCAAAGCCGGCGCCGCGATGGACAAGCTGATACGCGAAAAGACGGGCAAGGGCTACGCCGAAGTCAACACCGGTGCGCCCGCCATCGCCGCGATCGCGGCAACGCCGAAGGCGGTCAAGGCGGTCAAGGCCGCCACGGCGCCCGCTCCCGCACCCACCGCACCGCCAGTGCCAGCGCCAGCGGGCGACCGCGCACCATGGCTGGCAAGCGCCGCGTTGATCGACATGCCGGCCGCTTTCGCGGTCCAGGCCCTGCCCTCGCGCCGCTTCCCCGGGCGCCAGCCGAACGCCGACGCCGACGCCTGCTGGACGCTGTTCCTCTCGCTGGCGCGCGCCTGTGTGCCGGCCGACCCCAAGCACTCGCACAAGCAATACCGCGCCGCCGTGACCGAAGCGATGCAACGGGTCGAACAGGACCTGCGCAGCGGCTCGGCGCTGTCGGACGCGGTCCTGCTGGCGCTGTCGACGCGCTTCGAAAGCACGCTGGCGCCGGCGCAAGGCGCGCCCTTCCTCGACTTCCTGGTCGCCGACAATGGCCTTGCGCATGCCATCGGAGTGCTGCTGCAAATGGAGAAGATGAGTATTCGCGAAGAGCGCAACCGCTTTACCAGTCATTGGTTCATCAGCGACGAGATCGACCTGTCGTACGGATCGGCGCGCAGCAGTTTCGGCCCGACCGAACTGGCGTTTCGCTCGCATCTGGCATGGGCGCCGGAAGTCCTGTGGCAGGAATGCGCGCAACTGCTGCGCGACGGCCTGCCCACCTTGTCCATCTACCGCCAGCCGCTGTGCGCCCTGCTGCTGCCCGAGGAACCGGCGCTGTCGGACGCGCTGATCCTCAAGCTCGCGCAGCATCCCTACAACCCGAGCGGGTGGCTGCGCCTGACTGCGCGCGATCCGGCCAGCCTGCAAGTGGTGGAGCCGTTCGAACCCACCAGATACGACGAGTACGCGCAAAACCTGTTTTACAACATCCCGTCCGTGGTGGCCGCGCTGGTTCTGGAGCATGGCGTCGACGCAGTCGCGCAGCTCGAACAGGCCGCCGGCGTCGATGCCGCCGGCGACGCACTGGCCTGCATCGGCACGCCGGACGCGCTGCGCGCGCTGGCGAAAGTCTGCAACGTCACCAAAAAGTCGTTGGGGCGCCTGACGGCAGCAACCCAGCGCTGGCCGTTGGCCGCCATGGCCGCCCTATCGGAACTGGTTGCCAACGACCCGGTCTCTCCACCGGTCTTGCGCTCCACCCTCGCCAGCCTGGTGCTGGAGCATACCGGCGCGGTGCCATTGATCACGCCGTGGATATCCGCCCCGGCCGCCCGGCTGCTCGCCGAGATGGCCGGCAAATTCGCGGCATCGCTCGACACCGCCGCTGCGGACGAACTGCCAGCGGTGCTGGCAAACCCGCCGTGGATGGCGCCGCCCAAGCCGGCCCCAAAACCGCTGGCGCTGGCAGCGCTGCCGCTGGCGCCCCGCACGCGCTGGACCGAACAGCAGCGGCAGCGCCTGCTGGCCGACCAGCGCTACAACGCCTGGCCGTATGACGCCGAGCGCTTCGACGGCCCGCAAGGCACGGCCGCCGCCATCGCGGCGGGCGATGTAGAGGCCGTGGTCGCGCTGTGGGAGGACTACGCCGATGAGAATCACGACATCGGTGGCTGCGTACACGCCATCGCCGACCTGCCCGCACCGTTCAACGCGGCGGTGTGGACCGCCATGTCCGCGCACGAGATCAACTCGCCCGGCTACGCCTTCGCCACGCTGGGTGTAGACAGCCTGCCGGCGCTACTGCTCATGTGCGAGCGCAATCCGGTCGACGAACTGCCGTATGCAATGTACTTCGGCAGCGTCGATCTGGCGCAGCTCATGGGTCGCATCTGCGCCAGCGGCAAGAACAAAGCCGTGCGCGCCATCGCGCGCGGCTGGCTGCTGGCCAACCCGGAGTACGCGGCCTGCGCCCTGATCGCGCCGGCGCTGGGCAAACCGGGCGCGGCGCGCACCGCCGCCGCCGGCCTCCTGCAACTGCTGGCGGCCGGCGGGCATCGCGCGATCGTGGTCGATACGGCAAGCCGCTACCAGCAGGACGCCGTCAACGCCGCCATCGAGAACATGCTCGATGAAGGTCCGCTCGATCGCCATCCGGCCAGGGTCGATCCCCTGCCCGCGTTCTGGTTGCCACGCAACTGGAGCCGCCCGCGCCTGTCCGGCAGCGGCAAGGTGCTGCCCGACAGCGCACTCGATCCGCTCGGCGCCATGCTGCGCTTTCCGCAGGAAGACGGCGTCTACGCCGGACTGCACCAGGTGTACGCGGCGTGTACGCCGGCCTCGCTGGCCGACTTTGCGTGGGACCTGTTCCGCGCCTGGCTCGACGCCGGCGCCGACCCGAAAGAAAACTGGGCCTACGGCGCGCTGCGCGTGTTCGGCAACGACGACGTGGCGCGCAAGTTGACCCCGATGATCCGCACCTGGCCTGGCGAAAGCCAGCATGCGCGCGCGGTCGCCGGGCTCGACGTGCTGGCCGCGATCGGCACCGACACCGCCCTCATGCTCCTCAATGGCATTGCGCAAAAGGTCAAGTTCAAGGGTTTGCAGGACAACGCGCGCGAAAAGATCGCCCAGATCGCCGAGGCGCGCAAGCTGACCACCGAAGAACTGGAAGACCGGCTCGCGCCCGACCTGGGCCTGGACGAACAAGGCACGCTGCTGCTCGACTTCGGACCGCGCCGCTTCCTGGTCGGTTTCGACGAAGCGCTCAAGCCATTCGTGCGCGACCAGGATGGCGCGCGCCTGGCCGACCTGCCCAAGCCGAAAAAGTCCGACGACACCGAACTGGCCGAGGCGGCGGTCGAACGCTACAAGCTGCTCAAGAAGGATGCGCGCACGATCGCCGCCCGGCAGGTGGTACGGCTGGAAGTGGCCATGTGCGCCCAGCGCCGCTGGGGGCCGCAAGTGTTCCTCGACTTCCTGGCGCGCCATCCGCTGCTGCGCCACCTGGTGCAGCGGCTGGTGTGGGGCGTATATGAAGTCGACACCGGCGCCAGTCACGGCGGACGCCTGCTTGCCTGCCTGCGCGTCGGCGCCGACGGCGACATGAGCAATGCCGCCGACGACGCACGCGCGCTGCCGCAAGGTGAGAACATCCGCATCGGCATCCCGCATGCGATCGACCTGCCGGCCGGCGACGCCGCCGCCTTTGCGCAGCTGTTCGCCGACTATGAGCTGATGCAGCCATTCGCCCAGATCGGGCGCGACACCTACGCGCTGAGCGGCGCGGAACTGGGCGCCACCGCACTGATGCGCTGGAAAGGCATGGTAGTGCCGACCGGGCGCATGCTGGGCATGGCCAACAAGGGCTGGCGGCGCGGCCGTCCGCTCGACGGCGGCAGCATCCTGGACTTTACCAAGACGCTCGGCGCCGGCCGCGTGGTCAACCTGCGCTTCGAACCCGGCATCATCGCCGGCCTGGTGGACGAATTTCCCGAGCAGACCCTCAAGCAGCTCACTATCGGCTTGCCCGGCACCTGGGGCGGCGTGGACGAACCGGAACCATTATCGACGCTCGATGCGATCGCCGCCAGTGAACTGATTCGCGACATGCAGGCGCTGTGCGCGTGAACGGTACGGTGGCGCTTTAACTTTGTGGAGAGAGAATGCGGCGATTTGAATTGAGCGATGGGGCGTCCGACAAATTCTGGCAGATAGGCCAGGACGAGCGCGACGTTAACGTCTGCTACGGCAGGATCGGCAGCGCCGGCACCAGCCAGACCAAGCGTCACGCCGATGCCGGCAAAGCGGCGGCGGCGATGGAAAAACTCATTCGCGAAAAGACTGCCAAGGGTTATGCCGAAACCACTCCGGGGGCGCGCCCGACGCCGGAGCCGGTCACCCCGTTGGCGGCGCTGCCGGCCGCGCCGCCGCCAACGGGCGCGGTGGCGCCATGGCTGGCCGTCGCCCCGCTGATCGACCTGCCGCGCACCCTCGCAACCAGGGCAATAGCTTCGCGCCGCTTTCCCGGTACTCCGCCGAACGCGGACGCGGCGGCCTGCTGGACGCTGTTCGCTTCGCGCGTGCAGCGCCATGCCGACGTCGACCCCGACAACTCCCCCACAAGCTTCCAGGACGCCGTGCGCGAAGCGCTTGCCCGCATCAGCGGCAACGTGCGCAACGGCTCCGCCGCATCCGACCTGGTGCTGCTGGCTATCTCCACCCTGGTCGAAGACAAGCTGGCGGCGTCGGACGGCGCTCCGTTCCTCGACTTCCTGGTGGCCGACAAAGGCTTGCCGTATGCGCTGCAGGTATTGATCGACATGGAACGCGTGAGTATCGAAGAACGCAATAACCAGTACGGCATGTGTTGGTACATGTGCGAACAAGGCATTGGCTCGTATTCACCATCGAATATCGACTTCGGCTCGACCGAGCTGGCAATGCGCGTACACCTGGCACACGCGCCACAGGAGGTATGGGAGCAGTGCGTCGGCATGATCCGCGCGGCGCTGCCGACATTGCCCGTGCGCCGCCAGCCGCTGTTCGGCGTGCTGCTGCCCGACCTTCCCGACCTGTCGGATGCACTGGCCCTCGCGCTCGCGCAGCAGGAAGTCGATACGGCCGCCTGGCTGCGCCTGAGCGCGAGCGCGCCGGCCGCCTTGCAGGCGCTCGACCCGTTCGTGCCGTCCACCGGCACCTATGCGGTTCACTTCTTTTACAACCTGCCCGCCGCCGTGGCCACCTTGGTGCAGGAGCGCGGCGTCACGGCGGTCGACTTGCTGAGGGACGGCGCCGGCATCGATGCGACCGGCGAGGCGCTGGCCCATATCGGCACGCCCGACGCGCTGCGTGCCCTGGCGCTGGCCTGCGAGGCGAGCAAGAAGTCGCTCAAGCGCCTGGCGACGGCGGCGAAGCGCTGGCCTTATGCGGCGCTGGCCGCCCTGTCCGAGCTGGCCGCCGCGAAGCAGGCGCCGGCCGCCGCCAGCGCGGTGCTGGCGGACCTGGTGCTGGACCATGCGGACGCAGTCGCCGCCGTCAAGCCCTGGATTTCGCCGCCGGCGGCCGCGCTGCTCGATCGCGTTGGCGCGCGCGTTGCCGCCCCGGCCGAGCTGGCCGAGCTGGCCGAGCTGGCCGAGCTGCCGGCGGTACTGACAAGTCCACCGTGGCTGGCGCCGCCCAAGCCGGACGCCAAGGTATTCACGCTCGCGCCGCTGGAGCTGGCGCCGCTGGTACGCTGGACCGAGGACCAGCGCGAGGAACTGCTCAAGCAAAAGCGCTACAACGCCTGGCCGTACAACTGGAAACGCTATCTTGGCCCCGCCGACGCGGCTGCGGCCATCGCGGCGGGAGACGTGGCCCGCGTCGTCGCCCTGTGGGACGCCTATTCGGTCGGCGGCTACGAAATCGGCGGCTGCGTGCATGCGATTGCCGACATGCCGGCGCCGTTCAACGCTGCCGTGTGGGCCGCCATGTCCAGATACGAGATCAACTCGCCCGGCTACGCCATTGCCACCTTGGGCCTGGCCGGCCTGCCGGCGCTGGTCGGCATGTGCGAGCGGCGGCCGGCCGACGAACTGCCGTACGCGGGCTACTTCGGCGCGGTCGCACTGGCGGCGCCGGTGGCGCGCGCGTACGCGACCCTTAAAAGCAAAACGGCGCGCGAGCTGGCGCGCACATGGCTGCTGGCCAATCCGGAGCACGCCGCCTGTTGCCTGATTGCGCCGGCCCTCGGCAAAGCCGGCGGCGCACGCGACGCCGCCGCACGCGCCCTGTACCTGCTGGCAGAGAGCGGCCACCAAGCGGTGCTGGCCGATGTGGCCAGCCGCTACCAGCGCGCTGATGTCAGCGTGGCCTTGCGCGCCCTGCTCGACGAAAATCCGCTCGACCGCCTGCCCGCCAAAATCGGCCCGCTGCCGGCCTTCTGGATGCCACGCAACTGGACCCGTCCACGCCTGGCCTGCAACGGCAAGGCCTTGCCCGACGCGGCGCTTGACCCCATCGGCGTGATGCTGCGCTTTCCGCAGGCCGACGGCGTGTACCCGGGCATCGAGCACTTGCGGCAAGCCTGCACGAGCGCCTCGCTGGCCGATTTTGCCTGGGACCTGTTCACCGCGTGGACCGACGCAGGCGCCGACGCCAAAGAGAATTGGGCGTTCAGTGCCCTGCGCCTGTTCGGCAACGACGACATTGCGCGCAAGCTCACGCCGCTGATCCGCGCCTGGCCGGGCCAGAGCCAGCACCAGCGCGCCATTCTCGGCCTCGATATTGTCTGCGAAATCGGTACCGACACCGCGCTGATGCTGCTCAACGGGATCGCCCAAAAGGTCAAGTTCAAGGCCCTGCAGGACAAGTCGCGCGAGAAGATCGGCCAGATCGCCGAGGCCCGCAAGCTGGGCATCGACGAACTGGAAGACCGCCTCGCGCCCGACCTGGGCCTCGACGATGACGGCGCCTTGCTGCTCGACTTCGGCCCGCGCCAGTTCCGCGTCGCCTTCGATGAAACACTTAAACCGTATGTACGCGACGCCGACGGCGCGCGCCTGGCCGACCTGCCCAAGCCGAAGAAAACCGACGACGCCGCATTGTCCGGCGCGGCGCAAGAGCGCTTCAAGCTGCTCAAGAAGGATGCGTACACCATCGCCGCGCAGCAGGTGCTGCGGCTGGAGCAGGCGATGTGCACGCAGCGGCGCTGGCAGCCGCAGGTCTTCTTCACCTTCCTCGCCGGCCATTCGCTGGTGCGCCATCTGGTGCAGCGGCTGGTGTGGGGCGTGTACGCGGCTGGACCGGGCGGGGGCCTGCTCGGGTGCTTCCGCGTCGGCCCCGATGGCGCGCTGACCAGCGCCGCCGACGAAACATTCGACCTGCCGCAGGATGCAATGATCGGCATCCCGCATGCGCTCGACCTGCCGGCCGCCGAGGCAGGCGCGTTCAGCCAGCTGTTTGCCGACTACGAACTGCTGCAACCGTTTGCCCAGATCGGGCGCGACACGTACACGCTCACCGAGGCGGAAGCGGGCGCGCTCGCGTTGACACGCTGGGACGCCATGAAGGCGCCAACGGGACGCGTGCTTGGCCTGACCAGCAAAGGCTGGCGTCGCGGCGACCCGCAGGACGGCGGCTGGATCGGCGAGTTTTACAAACCACTCGGTGATGGCCGCCTGCTGGAACTGCACCTCGATCCCGGCCTGATCGTCGGCATGCCGGAGCATGATCCGGAACAGCGCTTGAAGGAAGTGCGTGTCACGGACGGCCAGGCAGTCAACGGCAAAGCGGCTTGCTACCCCTTGTCGACGCTGGGCTCCATCGTCGCCAGTGAACTGATACGCGACATGCAGGAATTGTGCGCCTGAGCGGCGCGACCACACTTTTACATTCAGGAACAACGATGCGGCGATTTGAATTGAGCGATGGCGTTTCCAGCAAATTCTGGGAAGTGAGCCAGGATGGCAGCGATATCACAGTCTGCTTCGGCAAGATCGGCACGGCGGGCAAGGTCCAGACCAAGAACCATCCGGATGCCGCCACGGCCGGCGCGGCGATGGCAAAATTGATACGCGCAAAAACCGGCAAGGGCTATGCCGAAACCTCGACCGGCGCGCCAGTGGCGCCGGCGCCGGTGCCAGAGCCAGTGGCGGCTGCGCCGGCGCCCGGGTCGGACATGGCGCCCTGGCTGGCCGTCTCGCCGTTGATCGACCTGCCGGCTACGGCGATGGCGCTGGCCCTGCCCTCACGCCGCTTTCCGGGCGCCGCACGGACAATCGACGCAGACGCCAGCTGGAAGCTGTTCCTGGCCCACGCGCGAGAATGCGCTCGGCTCAGTCCCGCGCTCTCCTCCTCCAGCTGGCGCCCGGCGATGGAGGAGGCGGCGCAGCGCATCGAACACGGGCAGCGCGATGGTTCCGCCGCCTCGAACATCGTCCTGCTGGCGCTATCGAGCACCTTCGACGACCTGCTGGCGCCGTCCGATGGTGTGCCCTTCATCGACTTTTTGGTGGCCAGCGAAGGCGTCGCTCACGCCCTCGGCGCCATGCTGCAAATGGAACGCATCAGCGTGCGCCAGCAGGGCCTGCGCAACCCCGGCATCTGCATCGACGACAATGCCGGGCAATGGTTTGCGCCGACCGAAAACGTGTTCGGCAAAACCGAACTGGCGTTGCGCACCCACCTGGCCCGTGCGCCACAGGATGTGTGGGACGCCTGCGTGCGGCTTGTCCATGCTGCCTTGCCCTCGCTCGCCGCGCACCGGCGGGCGCTGTTCGGCGTGCTGCTGCCCGATGCCGTGGGCCTGTCGGACGCGATCGTCGCCGCCGCCGGTCCCGACTACCCGACGTCGATGGCGTGGCTGCGCCTGACGGTGCGCGACGCCGCCAGCATGCGCGCGCTCGATACGATCAAGGCGTGCGACGACTTCTACCTGTTCGCGTGGTACGACAAGCCGGAGATGATTGCGACCGCGATCCAGGACCGTGGCGTCGACGCGGTGGCCGCGCTGCGCGACGGGGCCGGCGTCGATCTCGCCGCCGACGCCATCGCCAGCATCGGCACGCCGGAAGCGATCCGCGCACTGGCGTCGATCACCGCAAAAAAGGCGATCAAGCGCCTGACCTCGGCGTCGGCGCGCTGGCCCCTGGCTGCCATCGCCGGCCTGGCCGAACTGATCGCCACCGACAAGCGCGCCCCCGGCGCCGCGCGCTCGGTGCTGGCCGCACTGGTTCCGCAACACCTGGCTGCCTTGCCTGCGTTGACACCGTGGCTGTCGGCAGCGGCGGTCAAGCTGCTGGGCGGCCTTGCCGGCCGCCTGGAAGCGCCCGCCGACACGGCTGACACGAGCGACTTGCCCTCGGTGCTGGCCAACCCGCCGTGGCTGGCGCGGGCGAAAAGCGCAAGCAAGGCAATGCTGCTCGCGCCCCTGCCGCTGGCGCCGGTCGAACGCTGGAGCGAGGCCGAACGCCAGCGCGTGCTGCGCGAACGACGCCTCATTGTCTATACACACGGGGGAACAGGATTCAAAACGCCGAACGACGCCAGCGCGATCGCCGCCGGCGATGTGGCGGGCGTGGTGGCGCGTTGGGAAGCTTACCGGCAAAGCGGTCACGATATGGCAAACAGCGTACATGCCATCGTAAAGCTGCCGCCGCCGATTAATGCGGCCGTGTGGAGCGCCATGGCGAAGTACGATATCAACTCGCCCGGCCATGCCATCGGCAGCATGGGAATCGACGCCATTGGCGGGCTGGTGGTGATGTGCGAGCGCCGTCCTGCCGAGGAATTGAAGTATGCGATGTACTTCGGCGCGGTCGAACTGGCGGCGCCGGTGGCGCGAGCGCTGGCGGTGCTCAAGTCCAAACCGGCGCGCGACATGGCGCGCAACTGGCTGCTGGCCAATCCGGAGCATGCCGCCTGCGGCCTGATCGCCCCGGCACTCGGCAAGGCCGGCGCTGCGCGCGACGCCGCCGCCAGCGCACTGCGCCTGCTGGCAGCGTACGGCCACGAAGCCTTGTTGGTCGAGGTGGCCGGCCGCTACGACCAACAGGTCGTCAATGCCGCCATGCGCGCCATGCTGGACGAAGATCCGCTCGACCGCTTCCCGTCCAACATCGCCGCGCTGCCGGCGTTCTGGATGCCGCGCAGCTGGGCGCGCCCGCACCTGGCCGCCAACGGCAAGCCACTGCCCGACGAGGTGCCCGACCTGATCGGCGTCATGCTGCGCTTTCCCCAGGCCGATGGTGTCTACGCCGGTATCGATCAAGTTCGGCAAGCATGCACGCCGGACTCCCTGAGCCGGTTCGCGTGGGATTTGTTCAACGCCTGGGCCGACGCCGGTGGCGACGCAAAAAACAACTGGGCCTTCACGGCCCTGGGCCTGTTCGGCGGCGACGATTGCGCGCGCAAGCTCACGCCGCTGATCCGCGCCTGGCCGGGAGAAAGCCAGAATGCGCGGGCCATTGCCGGCCTCGATATCCTGGCGGCGATCGGCACCGACCTGGCCTTGATGCTGCTCAATGGGATTGCGCAGAAGGTCAAGTTCAAGGCGCTTCAGGAAAAGGCGCGCGACAAGATCGGCCAGATCGCCGAAGCGCGCAATCTCAGCACCGACGAACTGGAAGACCGGCTCACGCCCGACCTGGGCCTCGATGACGACGGCGCCCTGCTGCTCGATTTTGGTCCGCGCCAGTTCCGCGTCGGCTTCGACGAAGCGCTCAAGCCTTGCGTGCGTGACGCGAACGGCCTGCGCCTGGCAGACCTGCCCAAGCCGAACAAGAGCGACGACGCCGCCCTGTCGGCGGCGGCGACCGAGCGTTTCAAGGGGCTCAAGAAAGATGCGCGCAGCATCGCCGAACAGCAGTTGACGCGCCTGGAGGTGGCCATGTGTTCGCAGCGACGCTGGGAGCCGGCCGTCTTCCAGCGCTTCCTGGCCGGACACCCGCTGCTGCGCCATCTGGTGCAGCGGCTGGTATGGGGCGCTTATGACATGGAACCGGGCACCAGCCACGGCGGCCGCTTGCTGGGCTGCTTCCGGGTCGGCCCGGACGGCGAATGGACCGACGCCGCCGACGACACCTGGCTACTGCCGCAGGGCGAAAACATCCGCATCGGCATTCCGCATGCGCTGGACCTGCCGGCGCCGGATGCAGCCGGCTTCGGCCAGCTGCTGGCCGACTACGAGCTGGTGCAACCGTTTGCGCAGCTCGCGCGCGACACGTATGCGCTGACCGCCGACGAACTGGCCGCGAGCGCGCTCACACGCTGGGAAGGTATCGTGGTGCCTGTCGGGCGCCTTCTGGGCCTGGCGCACAAGGGATGGAACCGTGGCGATGCGCAGGATGCCGGCTTGGTCTTCGACTTCTACCGGCCGCTGGGCGACGCTCGCATGGTGGAACTGCGTTTCGGCCCGGGCCTGATGCTCGGTTCGATCATGGATTCGGACGACCAGGTCATTGAGCAGATCAGCGTGGGCCTCGGCGGCGCCTGGGGCGGCGTCGAGAAGGCCCAGCCGCTATCGACGTTAAGTGCGATCTCCGCCAGTGAACTGATTCGCGACATGGAAGCACTGTGCATCTGATGTGATGGCACTGCCTGATAACGACGATAACGAGAAAATGCACGAGAACATGCGACGATTTGAATTGAACGACAGCGTTTCCAGCAAATTTTGGGAAGTCACCCAAGATGGCAGCGATGTCACGGTCTGCTTCGGCAAGATCGGCAGCGCCGGCAAGGCGCAAACCAAAAACCATCCCGACGCAGCCGCCGCGCATGCGGCGGTGGATAAACTGATACGCGAAAAGACCGGCAAGGGCTACGTCGAAACCGGCGCCGGAAGCGATGCGCAAGCGGTTCCGCCCAAGCCGGCGCCCGTCGTAGCGCCTTCGATTGAAGTGCCACTCGCGCCAGCGGCCGGCATCGCGCCGTGGCTTGCCGTGTCGCCCTTGATCGACGTGCCGCCCGCATTGATGGCGCTGGCCCTGCCGACGCGCCAGTTTCCTGGAACGCCACCGGTTGTCGATGCCGACAAGAGCTGGACACGATTCCTGAAACGCGCGCGCGAAGTACAAGGCGTCGAGGCAAAATACTCCGGCGCGTCGTGGAAGACGGCAATCGACGAAGCGACACGCCGCATCAAACAGGGTTTGCGCAGCGGTTCAGCGGCCTCCGATATGGTGTTGCTGGCTGTATCGACCGTTTTCGACAAGACCGATGCTGTCGCCACAGACACCAGCTTCCTCGACTTCCTGGTTGCGGAAAAGGGACTTCCGTACGCTCTGGGCATCCTGCTCGACCTGCAAAAAGCCAACGTCGACCGGCGTTATGCATACGAGCACCGCGTCTGCATTGACGACATCGACACCGACTGGTTTGATGGGTCGCATGGCGAATACACGAACGTCGAACTGGCGCTGCGCACCCATCTCGTTCACGCACCGCAGGACGTGTGGCTGGCATGCGTAGGGATGGTGCGCGAAAACCTGGACGCTATTCCGCGCAATCGGCAACCCTTGTTCGGCGTGCTCTTGCCGGACGCTCCCGAGCTGTCCGACGCCCTGGTCCAGGGCGGCGGCTATCTGCATGACATGACGGGCTGGTTGCGCATGAGCGTGCGCGACCCCGAAAGCCTGGCCCTGCTCGACAGCGTCAGGGATGCGTATTACCTCTTCTACGACAAGCCAGCGTTCGTCGCCACCGCCATCAGGGACCGTGGCGCCGATGCCGTTGCAGTGCTCAAGCACGGCGTCACCGAGAAGGTCACTGCCGATGCACTTGCCTGCATCGGTACGCCCGACGCAATCGGCGCACTGGCGCTGGCATGCGGCATGCGCAACGGCAGCCCCTCGCGCCTGGAAGCGGCGGCCAGGCGCTGGCCGTGGGCCGCCATCGCCGGCTTGAGCGAACTGCTCGGGCACGACAGGCAAGCCCCGGATGTCGCCCGTGCCACCCTGAGCCGGCTGGTACCCGATCACATTGCCGCACTGGCGTCGTTGCGCCCCTGGCTCTCGCCCGCCGCGCTCAAGGTGCTTGACGATATGGCTGCGCGTTTCTGCGAGCCGGGCGAGATGGCCGCCAGCGCCGACCTGCCTGCGGTGCTGCAAAACCCGCCATGGACGGCGCCGCGCCAGGCGCGACCCAAGGCGCTCGATCTGGCGCCCTTGCCGCTGGCAGCCGTCGAACGCTGGAGCGCCGCCGAGCGCCAGTTCGTCCTCAACGAGAAACGCCACAAATACAATCCGTACCAACAGAGCACCTTCGTCACACCCGCCGACCTGATCGCGGCTGGCGATGTCGACGCGGTCGTCGCGCTGTGGAAAACGCGCCAGAACCCACGCATGAACCTTCACGCCGAGGTCCGGCTGATCGCCGATCTGCCGCCGCCCTTCAACAAGGCTGTGTGGACGGCGTTGGCGAAGCACGAGTTCAATTCCCCCGGATACGCCATCGCCACGCTCGGCATCGATTGCCTGCCAGGCCTGGTCACCATGTGTGAACTGCGGCCGGAAGAAAACTTGTGCTACGCGCTGCATTTCGGCGCCGTGGAGCTGGCGTTCCCGGTCGCGCATGCAATGGCGACGCTGAAGAACAAACCTGCGCGCGCCATCGCGCGCCGCTGGCTGCTGGCCAATCCGGAACACAGTGCCTGCGGCCTGCTCGCGCCCGCGCTTGGCAAGGCCGGCAAGACACGCGACGCCGCCGCAGCCGCCCTGCGCCTGCTTGCCGCACATGGCCACGGCGACGTATTGATCGACGTCGCGCGCCGTTACGGCATCGCCGCTGTCGACAGCGCGGTGCAAGCCATGCTCGATGAAGATCCGCTGGACCTTCATCCCGCCAGGATTCCCGTCCTGCCAAGCCTGTGGGCCCCGCGCAGCTGGCACCGTCCGCGCCTGCGCAGCAACGGCAAGCCATTGTCCGACGAGGCGCTCGGCCTGATCGGCATCATGCTGCAATTCCCGCGCAGCGAGGGTGTGTACGCCGGACTCGAACAGGTGCGGCAAGCCTGCATGCCGGCGTCGCTGGACGCCTTTGCATGGGACCTGTTCCGCGCCTGGCACGACCTTGGCGGCGACCCGTCCGAAAAATGGGCGTTTACCGCCCTTGGCGTTTTCGGCAATGACAACAGCGCGCGCAAGCTCACACCGCTGATTCGCGCATGGCCGGGCGACAGCCTGCACGCGCGCGCCGTGACCGGACTCGATGTGTTGGCCGGCATCGGCACCGACCTGGCGCTGATGCTCCTGAACGGCGTCGCGCTCAAGCTCAAGTTCAAGGCCCTGCAGGACAGCGCGCGCGAAAAGATCAAGCAGATCGCCGACGCGCGCGACCTGACCCCGGAGGAACTGGAAGACCGCCTGGCGCCCACCTTGGGACTGGACGACCAAGGCTCGCTGCTGCTCGATTTCGGTCCACGTCAGTTCCGCGTCGGCTTCGACGAAGCGCTGAAACCGTATGTACGCGACGCCGGCGGCGCGCGCCTGGCCGACCTGCCCAAGCCGAACAAGAGCGACGATGCAGGCCTGGCGGCGAGCGCTGTCGACACCTACAAACTGCTCAAGAAAGATGCCCGCACCATCGCCACGCAACAGGTAAGACGGCTGGAAGCGGCGATGTGCGCGCGCCGCCTCTGGGACGGCGACACCTTTCTCGCGCTGCTGGCCAGGCATCCGCTGGTGCGGCACCTGGTGCAGCGCCTGGTTTGGGGCGTCTACCAAGCCGGTTCGTCGGGCGGCGCTTGCCTGGCCGGCTGCTTCCGGGTCGGCCCCGACGGCGCGCTGACCGACGCCGCCGACGACGACTATGTACTGCAGGCCGGCGCGCGCGTCGGCATCGTGCATGCGCTCGAGCTCCCGGCCAGCGATGCGGATGCATTCGGCAAGCTGTTTGCCGACTACGAACTGCTGCAGCCCTTCCCCCAGATCGGCCGCGAGACGTATGCCTTGACGCAGGACGAACTGGCGGCCGATGAACTGCTGCGCTGGGTACACCTGGAAATGCCGGCCGACCGCCTGATGGGCTTGACGAACAAAGGCTGGCATCGGGGAAAAGCGCGCGACGCAGGTGGCATCTGGGCTTACAACAAGGATATCGGCGCGGGACGGACCGTGGAGCTGGGGATCTATCCGGGGCTGGACGTGAATAAGCTCAACGACTACCCGGAACAGACCTTACAGGCGGTCAAGGTCGGCAGCATGAACCCGTGGGGCGACATCGGCACGCCGCAGCCGCTGTCGGTGCTCGATCCGATTGCCGCCAGTGAGCTGATTCGCGATCTCGAATTTTTGCGCACATGAGAAAAGGCGTTATCATCTCGGCAAATCCAGAAACGGCGCACGACAACCATCCATGAGTCGGACCACAGCAATGAGCAAAACCAAAACCGCAGCGATGCAGCGCCCACCGGCCGAAATCCAGCATGCGGGCGAGCTGGCCAAACTGGCCAAGTCCGACAAGGCGCCGCGCCCGCCCGGCTGGGCCCTGAGCCTGAACGCGGCGCGCGCCTTCATCAGCGGCGACGAGGCCCTCGGCATCGAACGCAAGGTGGTGGCGCCGGTCGCCGCCATCGAGCGCATGCTGGTGACGCTGGCCACCGGGCGCGGGTTGATGCTGGTCGGCGAACCGGGCACCGCCAAGTCCATGCTGTCGGAGTTGCTGGCCGCCGCCGTATGCGGGCAGTCGACCCTGACCATCCAGGGCGGCGCGTCGATCACCGAAGACCAGATCAAGTATTCGTGGAACTATGCGCTCCTGATCAACGAAGGACCGAGCCCGCGCGCGCTGGTCCCGGCGCCGCTGTACCACGGCATGCGCGACGGCCTGATCGTGCGCTTCGAAGAAATCACGCGCGCCCCGCTGGAGGTGCAGGATTGCCTGCTCGGCATGCTGTCGGACCGGGTCATGGCGGTGCCAGAACTGGAAAACGAGCACGCCATGCTGTACGCGCGCGAAGGCTTCAACATCATCGCCACCGCCAATACGCGCGACCGCGGCGTCAACGAAATGAGCGCCGCGCTCAAACGGCGCTTCGACTTCGAGACCGTGTTCCCGATCCTCGACTTCGGGCACGAACTGGCGCTGGTGGAGCAGGCCTCGGCCCGCCTGCTGGAACGCAGCGGCATTCCGCATCGCGTGCCTGGCCCGGTCCTCGACCTGCTGGTGTCGACCTTCCGCGACCTGCGTTCCGGTGGCGGCAAGGGCGCGCCGGACGGCATGGACAAGCTGGCGGCGGTCATGTCGACCGCCGAAGCGGTCAACGTGGCGCATGCGGTCGGCGTGCGCGCCTGGTTCCTGGAACAGCGCGCCGGCAACGCGGCCGACCTGGTGGACTGCATCGCCGGCACCGTGGTCAAGGATAATCCGGACGACCGCGCCAAGCTGCGCCGCTACTTCGAGCAGCGCGTCGCACGGCGCGAGGGCGATCACTGGCGCGACTACTTCAACGCGCGCCACCGCCTGCCGTGACACAGGCTTCGCAGCGCGATCCGCTGATCATCGGCGTGCGCCACTTCAGCCCCGCCTGCGCGCGCCTGGTGGTGCAGCGCATTGCCGAACTGCGTCCGCGCCACGTGCTGATCGAAGGCCCGGCCGACTTCAACGCGCGCCTTGGCGAACTGGCGCTGCCGCACAAGCTGCCGCTGGCGATCTACAGCTATTTCTCGGCCGCCGACGACGCGCTCGAGCGGCGCGCCTCGTGGTCGCCGTTCGCGCTGCATTCACCCGAATGGCAAGCCATGCAGGCCGCGCGCGCCTGCGGCGCACAGTTGCGCTTCATCGACCTGCCGGCCTGGCACGACGCCTTTGCGTGCATCCCGAACCGCTACGATGACGACGCGCCGGACGCTGCCGAGGCCTACGAAGACGCATTGTGCCGCGCAATGGCGATCGACGGCCGCGACGCCCTGTGGGACCATCTGTTCGAAGGCGAGCTGGCTGCCGATGAACTGTCGGCCCGGCTCGATGCGCACTTCGCCAATCTGCGCGCCGGCGACCCCGGCTCGCCGGGCAACCAGGCGCGCGAAGCGATGATGGCGCGCCATGTCGCCTGGGCCATGCACCAGGACGACGGCCCGGTGCTGGTGGTCTGCGGCGGCTACCATGCGCCGGCACTGGCGGCGCTATGGCGCGCCATTCCGGTCGCCGACTGCGCCAGCGAGCCGGCCACGCCGCTGCCCCCCAGCGCTCCCGGCCTGCGCTACGGTTCCTACCTGGTGCCCTACCACTTCAATCGCCTCGATGCGTACGCCGGCTATGCCTCGGGCATGTCCTCGCCCGCCTGGTACGAATGGGCGTGGACGCTCGGCCTTGCCGGCGCCGGCAAGGAACTGCTGCGCACCGTGCTGGCGCGCCTGCGCGCGAAAAAACTGCCCGCCTCCACCGCCGACGTGATTGCGATCCACAGCCGCGCAATGGGCCTGGCGCGTATGCGCGCGCATCCGACGCCGCTGCGCAGCGACTGGCTCGACGCACTGGCCGGCAGCTTGGTCAGCCAGGCGCTGGACGTGCCCCTGCCCTGGACTTACCGGGGCCGCGTGCGCGCGGGCACCGATGCGGCGCTGGTGGAAGTGATGGCGGTGCTGGCCGGCGACGCCGTCGGCGAACTGGCGCCCGGCACGCCGCAGCCGCCGCTGGTGGCCGCCGTCGACGTCGAACTGGCGGCGCTCGGCATCGTTATCCCAAGCCAGGTCACGATCGACCTGCTCGACCCGGCCCAGCGTCCGCGCAGCCGCGCCCTGCACCGCCTCGTCCTGCTCGACATTCCCGGCATCGTGCGCACGGCGGGACCGAACCTGGCGCTCGGGCGCGGCCAGCAGGAAAGCTGGGACCTGCGCGCGCCGCTCGAACAGCGCGCCGCGCTGATCGAAGCGGCCACCTACGGCGCCACCCTGCATGACGCGGCGCGCGCGCGCCTCGAAGACATCCTGCGCCAGCGCCCCGCCGGCGGCAGCCGCATCGGCGCCATTAGCGGCGCCCTGAACCGCGCCGCCTTTGCCGGCCTGGCCGATGTGAGCGAGCGCCTGCAGGGTGAACTGCACGACGCCATCGGCCAGGAAGCGCACTTCGGCGAACTCGGTACGCCGATGCAGGTGCTGTTTGCGCTGTACCGCCACGGCGACGCGCTCGGCGTGAGCGGCAGCGCGGTGCTGCAAACGGCCATCGGCGCCGCGTTCGACCGCGCCCTGTGGCTGGCGGAAGCGGCCGGTGGCGTGGCGCCGATGGAGCAGAATGCCCACATCGGCACCTACAGCGCCATCGCCATGCTGGTGCGCGAAGCACGCGCCGCCGTGCTGCCCGGCGTGGAAGGCTTGCGCGCGCTGGCCGTGTGCCGGCGCGTGGCTGCCAGCATGGATGCGGCGCCGGTCAGCCGTGGCGCGGCGCTCGGCCTGGTGCTGGCCGGCGACGCCGACCCCGATGCCGGCGTCCTGGCCAGCGACCTGCTCGCGTCCCTGCCCCCGGCCCTGGTGGGCGACGCGCTGGCCGGCCTGCTGGCACTGGCGCGCCAGTCCCTGTGCGACGACGCGCGCTTCGTCAAGGCGCTCGACGCGCTGGTGCGCGCCCTGGACGACGCCGATTTTGTGCTGGCGATGCCGGCCATGCGCGCCGCCTTTACCTGGCTGCCGACCCAGGAGCGCGGCGCGCTGGCGGTCGATGTGCTCAAGCTGCACGACGCCGGCCACCGCTCGCAGCGTTCGCTGACCGGCCCCCTCGCCGTGGCGCCCGGACTGCTGGCGCGGCACGATGCGCTCGAACGCGCCGCCACCTTGCGCCTGGCCATTTGGGGAATCGCACCATGAGCGGATCATTGACGCTGCCCGATCCGCTGGTGCGCTGGCGCCTGTTGCTGGGCGAAGCCGCCGAAAGCTGCATCCCTTGCCCGCCTGGAGCGGCCAGCGCCGCCGATGACGCCCTGGAGTGGCTCTACGGGCGCGACCCGGAGCGCCTGGCGCGCGGCGAACGCCAGCAGTCGCAGGACCGTACCGGCTCGCCGGACGGCGCGTCGGTACTGAGCACGCCCGAGTGGATCAACGCGATCCACGAATTGTTCCCGCAAGAGGTGATCGAGCGTCTCGAACGCGACGCGGTCGAGCGTTTCGGCATCGATGACGTGGTGACCAATCTGGAGGTGCTGGAACGGATCGAACCATCCGAAGCGCTGCTGCGCGCCGTGCTGCATACCAAGCACCTGATGAACCCCGATGTGCTGTCGGCGGCGCGCCGCCTGGTGGCGCAAGTGGTGCGCCGCATCATGGAAAAACTGGCGACCGAAGTGCGCCAGGCTTTTGGGGGCAGCCGCGACCGGCGCCGCCCGTCGCGCATCGCGGCGGCCGCCAATTTCGATTTCAAGCGCACCGTTGCGGGCAACCTGAAACACTGGGACCCGGAGCGGCGCAAACTGTACATCAAGCGGCCGGCCTTCATCAGCCGCGTCAAGCGCCATGCCGAGCGCTGGGACATCATCCTGCTGATCGACCAGAGCGGCTCGATGGTCGATTCGGTGATCCACTCGGCGGTGATGGCGGCCTGCCTGTGGCAGCTGCCCGGCATGCGCACGTCGCTGATCGCCTTCGATACCGACGTGGTGGACCTGACGGCCGATGTGTCCGACCCGGTCGAACTGCTGATGAAAGTGCAGCTTGGCGGCGGCACCAATATCGCCGGCGCGGTGGCGTATGCGCAGTCGCTGGTGGATAATCCGCAGCGTACGGTGGTGGTGCTGGTCAGCGATTTTTACGAAGGCGGCCACGACACGGAACTGGTGCGGCGCGTGCAGACGCTGGTGTCGGCCGGGGCCACCGTGCTGGGCCTGGCGGCGCTCGATTCGGCCGCCAATCCGAGTTACGACCGCGAAACGGCGGCGCGCCTGGTGCGCGTTGGCGCCCACATCGCCGCCATGACGCCGGGCCAGCTGGCCGCGTGGCTGGCGGAGAAAATAGCGCAATGAGCACCCGTACCGATTTGCTGGAACTGAGCGTGGACGCGCTGACCGCCCTGTCGAACGCGGGCTTTGTGAAGCGCGCGCAGAAAGATGTCGCCGAAGGCAAGCTGCCCGAAATCGAGCAGCAGCCCGACGGCGCCGTGCTGGCGCGCTACGCCGACGGCATCACCACCACCCTGCCCCCGGGCTTGCCGCTGCGCGAGGCGCGTTGCAGCTGCCCCGCCACGGGCCTGTGCCGGCACCGGGTGACCCTGGTGCTGGCTTATCAGTCGAAATACGCCGGCGGCGCCAGCGAGGCGGTGGCCGACGCCGCGCCGTGGTGCCCGTCGACCCTGGCCGGCGCGGTCGACCTGCTGCCGCGCGTGACGCTCGAGCAGGCGCGCCGCATGGCGGGTACACGCCCGGCGATCAGGCTCACGGCCGGGTCCACGCCGAATGCGCGCCTGCCGATGTGCGACGTGCGCTTTTTGTCGCGCACCAGCCTGGCGCTGGCGCGCTGCGACTGCAAGCAGGCCGAGAACTGCGCCCACATCGCGCTGGCCGTGTGGGCGTTTGCCCAGGGCGAGCGCCAGCAACCGGGCTTTGCCAGCATGACGGTGGAGCTGGACCTGGCCGCCGGCGCGGCGCCAACGCCGGTGCAGGATGGCGCCAGCGCGGTCGAGGCGATCGTGGCGCTGGCCTCCCAGCTCTGGCTCGACGGCACCAGCCAGAATCCCCTGATCCTGGACACGCGCTTCGAAAAAGCGCTGCAGGAAGCCAGCCAGCTCGGATGGCGCTGGGTGGTCGAAGCGCTGACCCAGCTACGCCAGGCCGTCGCCGGCCAGCACGCGCGCGCCAGCAATGCCGATCCTGCCACCCTGCTGCACGCAGTGTCTATGCTGATGGCGCGCCTTGGCGCGGCGCGTGCCCGCACCCCGCTGCCGGCCAGCCAGATCCTCGGCGTGGGCGTTTCCGGCGAAGTGGCGCTCGACCACCTGCGCCTGGTGCCGATGGGTAGCCAGTGCTGGTCCGACGAGGCGGTCGACGGCGTGCGCATGATCTGGGCCGATCCCGACACCCTGGCCGTCACCGTCATGGAAAAAACCTGGCCGCGCGCCGACAGCGGCGCCACCCCGGTCGCCCTGCGCGACCGGCGCCTGGTCGGCATGCCGCTGCACCGGCTGGCGGCCAGCCAGATCGTCACGCGCGCGGCCAAGCGGCGCGCCAACGGCTTGCTGACGGTCGGCACCGGCGCGACGCAGACGTCCGCGCTGCCGCTCTCCGGCGGCGCCTGGGACACGCTGGCAAGCCCGCTGCGCCAGCCGGACGTGGCCAGCCTGCGCGCGCACCTGCGCTCCCTGCCGCCCGATTTCGTGCGTCCGCTGCACGCGATCGAGCATGTGCATGTGGTGCCGGTGGCGGCGCTGGTCGACTGCCTGTGGGATGCCGCCAGCCAGAGCCTGTGCGCACGCGTGCAGCTGGCCGCCGGGGATGACAATCTGTTGCTGTTGCGCCTGCGGCACGACCCGGCCACGCCCGGCGCCATCGATGCCTTGGCGCGCGCGCTGGACGACGACCCGCTGGCAGTGGCGGGCAGCGTCTCGAGCGAGGCCGGGCAATTGAGCATGACGCCGCTGGCGGTACTGACGGCGCAGGGCTTGCAGGTGCCGCAACTGGCGGCGCAAGGCACGCCCGTGAACCTGGCGCGAGGCCAGGGCGACGACAAGAGCGCGCTGCACGCCTTATTGGAAGGGACGATGAACCTGCTGGCGCACAGCCTGCGCCAGGGAGTGCGGCATCAGCGCGACGGCGCGGTGGCGCGCGCCACGGAACAAGCGGCAGCCCTGCGCGCGGCGGGCCTGGCGCGTTGCGCCGACGCCCTGGCCGCGGCGCTCGATAGCATGAAAAGCAGCGACCCGACGATGCTGCCGGAGCGGCTGGCAGCGCTGTATGCGCTGCTGCACACCTTGGGTAGTGAAAGCTAGCCGGCCAGCGCCGACTGGAAGTCGTCGAGCAAGTCGGCGGTGTCCTCGATGCCGACCGACACCCGGATCAGCGATTCGGCAATGCCCATGCTGGCGCGCCGCTCGGCGCCCATCTCGTAGAAGATGGTGTGCGAGACCGGAATGACCAGGGTGCGCGTATCGCCCAGGTTACTGGCCGAGATGCCGAGCTTGAGGCGATTGAGGTAGTCGAAGCAGTCGATGCCGTCTTTCAGTTCAAAGCTGAACAGCGAACCGTAGGCCTTGAACAGGTCGGTCGCCAGCGCATGCTGCGGGTGCGAGGCCAGGCCGGGGTAGTACACCGCCGCTACGCGCTCGTCGGCCGCTAACATGCTCGTTACCGCCAGCGCATTGCTTGATGCACGCTCCATGCGCAGCGCCAGCGTTTCGGCCCCCACCGCGATATGGTGCGCCGCTTCCGGCGCCAGCGAGGCCCCGAAGTCGCGCAGGGCCTTGGCGCGCAATTGCGCCATGCCCCACTGCGCCGGCGGGTTGCGCTTGTAGTTCGCCGCGATGTTCGGGAAGGCGCTCCAGTCGTAAGCGCCGGTGTCGGTCAGGCTGCCGCCGAGCGCATTGCCGTGGCCTCCGATCGACTTGGTCAGCGCGTTCACCACCAGCCCCGCACCGACCGTTTTGGGCCGGAACAGGTAGGGCGAGGTCATGGTGTTATCGACCACAAACAAAATGCCGCGTTCCTTGCACAACTGGCCGATACGGGCCAGGTCCGCCACCTGCGTGCGCGGGTTGGCGATGGTCTCTAAAAACACCAGGCGGGTGGCCGGCGTGAGCGCCGCTTCCACATTGGCCACGTCGGTCGCGTCGGCAAACGCCACCTGCACGCCCTGCCCCGCGGCGGTTTGCCACAGGCTGTTGGTGTTCCCGAACAAGAACGACGACGACACGATATGGTCGCCGGCGCGCAGCAGCGCCTGGAACACCGCCCCGATGGCCCCCATGCCGGTCGCAAAACACAAGGTGGACACGCCGTCTTCCATCTTCGTGATCTTGTCTTCGAGCGCGGAGATGGTCGGATTGCCCTGGCGGCCGTAGCGAAAGCCCGCTTCCTTCCCCTGGAACACCGACGCCAGTTGCCGCGCGTCGTTGTAGCCGAAGGTGACCGAGGTGTGAATCGGCTTGTGCAGCGACCCATGCTCGATCGGCTTTTGCCGGTCGTTGTGCAGGATGGTCGTGGTGAAGCCGTAGCTTTTCTTCTCGCTCATCAGTTACTCGGCGTTCGCCAGGTTCAGGTTCAGCTGGGTGCGCGCCGCGTCTTCGGCCGGTGCGGCTTTCGGATTGTGGCGCGCAAATTCCAGCCGGTCCAGGTAGGCGGGCGTCACGTCGCCGGTCACGTACACGCCGTCGAAGCAGGACGCCTCGAAGCTGGTCAAGGCCGGATTGACGTCCGAGATCGCGCGCTTGAGCGCATCGACATCCTGGTACACCAGGGCGTCGGCCGTGATCTCGCGGCAGACTTCCTCGGTGCTGCGGCCGTAGGCGATCAGTTCATCGCGGGTCGGCATGTCGATCCCGTACACGTTCGGGAACAGCACCGGCGGCGCGGCCGATGCGAAGAACACGTTGCGTGCGCCCGCTTCACGCGCCATCTGCACGATTTCCTGGCTGGTGGTGCCGCGCACGATGGAATCGTCGACCAGCAGCACGTTCTTGCCCTTGAATTCGGAACCGATGGCGTTAAGCTTCTGGCGTACCGACTTGCGGCGGATCGCCTGGCCCGGCATCAGGAAGGTGCGGCCGATGTAGCGGTTCTTGATGAAGCCTTCGCGGTACTCCACGCCCAGCTTCAGGGCCAGCTGGATCGCGGCCGGACGCGAGGAATCGGGAATCGGCATGACCACGTCGATCTCGCCCGACTTGAATTGCTGGCGCACTTTGTCGGCCAGGTACTCGCCCATTTTCAGGCGCGTGGCGTAGACCGAAGCGCCGTCGAGGATCGAATCCGGGCGGGCCAGGTACACGTACTCGAACGCGCAAGGATTGAGCGACGGATTGTCGGCGCACTGACGCTCGTGCAGCTGCATGTCCATGTCGATGAAGACCGCTTCGCCCGGTGCGATATCGCGCAGGAAGCGGAAGCCCATGCCTTCGAGCGCCACCGATTCGCTGGCGACCAGGTATTCGGTGCCGTTGTCGGTGTCGTTGGTGCCGATGCACAGCGGACGGATGCCGAACGGATCGCGGAAGGCCAGCAAGCCGTGGCCGGCGATCTGGGCGACGACGGCGTAGGCGCCGCGCACGCGCCGGTGCACCGCGGCGACCGCCTTGAAGATCGAATCGGGATCGAGCGTGAAGCCGGTGGTCGATTCCTGGATTTCATGCGCCAGCACGTTGAGCAGCACTTCCGAGTCGGAATCGGTGTTGATGTGGCGACGGTCGTTGCGGAACATCTCGGACTTGAGCTGTTCCTGGTTGGTCAGGTTGCCGTTGTGCGCGAGCGTGATGCCGAACGGCGCATTCACGTAGAACGGTTGCGCTTCTTCCTCGCTGGACGAACCGGCGGTCGGATAGCGGCAGTGGCCGATGCCCGAATTGCCTTGCAGCGAACGCATGTTCCGCGTGCGGAAAACGTCACGCACCAGGCCATTGGCCTTGTGCATGCTAAACATATTGGAATGACTGGTTGCGATCCCCGCCGCATCCTGACCGCGGTGCTGCAACAGCAGCAAAGCGTCATACAGCACTTGATTGACGGGGTTATTCGAGACGACGCCGACGATGCCACACATGAAGCGCTCCTAGAGACTACTGATGTTAAAAAATGTCAAAACTGTACATGCCGCGCAAACTCGGGCGGCAACAATGTCTTTATCATGCGCGCGCCCTGTTCCGCCATGGGGCTCGATACCGCGCCGGTCCAGAAGGCCTGCTTGGGCAGATCGGTCATGCCGCACAAGATCACGGCGGCCAGCACGATCAGCATCCCGCGCGCGAGCCCGAACACGGCCCCCAGCAAGCGGTTCACGGGACTCAATCCGGTGGCCTTGACCATCAGGTCGACCGCCATCATGACCAGTCCCATGACGATACGCACGCCGAGGAACAGCGCCACGAAGGCCACCATCAGGCGCACCGTCTCGCCGGGAATCATGGACAGCATGGGCGCCAGCTGGGCGCCGTAGGCGTTGGCCACGACGAAGGCCACCACCCAGCTGATCAGCGACAGGATTTCCTTGACCAGGCCGCGCAGGATGCCGATGACGCAGGATGGCACCAGGATCACCAGCACCACGTAATCGAACTCGGTCACCTCGCGTCCGCCCGCATCCGCGCCATCAGCCCGGAACCATGATGCCCGACAGTCCCATCTTGCTTAACTTGGCGCGCACTTTTTCGGCTTCATCTTTGTTGAACGGTCCCACCTGCACGCGAATCCGGTCGCCCGACTGGGTCGAGGTCTTGTGGGTGAACGAGCGGATGCCCGCGCCAGCGAGCTTGGCCTGCAATTCGTTGACTTTTTCCTGGGTCGCGAGCGCCGCAACCTGCACCACAAAGCGCTGGTTGTCGTCGGCGGCTTTCTCGGGCGCCTTGCCTTCGAGGATGGACATGGCGCGCTGGGCGTCCGGCACCGGCGGCTTGACGGCCGGCTTTTCCTTTTCCTCGACCTTGGGCGGCGCCTTGGCGAGCGGTTTTTCAAGCGGTTTCTCGACGTGTTTTTCGACCGTCTTTTCGACCGGCTTTTCGACGCGCTTGACCTCGGCGACTTTCGGCTCCGGCTTCGGTTCGGCCTTGGGCTCGACCTTCGGTTCGACTTTGTGCTCTACCTTATGCTCGGGTTTCGGCTTCTCGACCTTGGCGACGACTTTCGGCTCGGGCTTGATAACCGGCTTCGGTTCCGGCTTCGGTTCCGGCTTCGGTTCCGGCTTGACCACCGGCTTGGCCACTTCCTTTGGGATGGGCCGCTCTTTCGGCAGCGTCACCAGCGGCGTCGGCGGCGGCTCGACGATTTCTTCGCGCTTGTCGAGCGCATCGGCGGCGGCCACGGCGCGTGGCTGGGCCTGCGGTGCGACCTTGTCTTTTGACGGAATGCGGATATCGATGTCGCCGGCCAGCGGCTTCGGTTCGGAGTCGAGCACCATCGGCAAGCCGACCGCCACCCCGAGCGCCAGCGCGACGGCGCCTACCAGGCGGCGGCGCGCGCGCTTCTTCTCGGGCAAAACAGGATCGGCGGCGGCGCGCGCTTCCTTGCTGCGGCGCGCTGCGGGTTCGTTGGCGCTGGATGCGCGTTTGGAACGGGCACGGGCGGCGACGGTGTCGTCGTCCGACTTGGAATAATAGCCACTATCTTCCGTGGATTCTTGCTTGTTTTTATTGAGGAACGAGAACAAGCCCATGCGTTTTTCTTCAGTGATGTGAGGATTTTCGGGCAGCCATCACACCGGCGACGGTGTAGAAGGAGCCAAAGACCACAATTCTATCATTCTCCCCGGCTCGACTCATTGCATTTGCAAAAGCTGAGGCCGGATCGGCGAAGGTATGGACGCTGCGCTCGCCCGGTTTGGCGTCACCCGACGGCAGCGCCGCCAGGGTAGCGGCCAGTGTGTCGGGATCGGCCGCGCGCGGCGATGGCAAGTTGGCAACGCACCAGTGGTCGACGTAGTCGGCCATCGGGGCGATCACGCCGTCGATATCCTTGTCCTGCATGATCCCGAACACGGCATAGGTATAGGGATGGAAGCCCATGTTGCCGAGGTTCTGGGCCAGCGCCGCCGCCGCGTGCGGGTTGTGGGCGACGTCGAGGATGACGGTCGGGCGCCCCGGCAGCACCTGGAAGCGCCCCGGCAGCTCGACCACCACCAGCCCGGTGCGCACTTCCTGGGCGCCCACCGGCAGCACCAGGCGCAGCACTTCGAGCGCGACCAGCGCGGCAGCGGCGTTGAGCAACTGGTTGGCGCCGCGCAGGCTCGGGTACGCGAGCGAATTGCGGCGCTGTTCGCGCCCGCCGTAGTTCCACTGCTGCTTGTCGCCGGAATAATTGAAGTCGCGGCCCAGCAGCCACAGGTCGGCGCCGATCGCTTCGGCGTGCGCCACCAGCGACGCCGGCGGCACCGGGTCGCTGCAGATGGCCGCTTTACCGGGGCGGAAAATGCCGGCTTTCTCGAAGCCGATGTCGTCGCGCGTGGTGCCGAGGAAGTCGGTGTGGTCGATATCGATCGAGGTGACGATGGCCACATCGGCGTCGATCACGTTGACCGCGTCGAGGCGCCCGCCCAGGCCCACTTCGAGGATGGCCACGTCGAGGTTCGCGCCGGCCAGCAGGTGCATGATGGCCAGGGTGGTAAATTCGAAGTAGGTCAGATCAAGCTCGCCGCGCTGCGCTTCGACCGCGTTGAAGCTGGCGATCAGGGCCTCGTCCGAGGCCAGGTCGCCGTTGATGCGGGCGCGCTCGTTGAAGTCGAGGAAGTGCGGCTTGATGTACAGGCCCACCTTGTAGCCGGCGCGCAGCAGGATCGCTTCCAGCATCGAGCAGGTCGAGCCCTTGCCGTTGGTGCCGGCCACCATGATGACCGGGCAGCTGAAGGCAAGACCCATGCGCTCCTTGACCTGGCGCACACGGTCCAGGCCCATGTTGATGTGGATTTCGGCGTGGCGCGATTCGAGCAGGGCCAGCCAGGCGGGCAAGGTGGTGGGGAAAGTGGACATGAAATACACCTGTAAAAACAAGGGCGGCTCATGGAAGCCGGGCACGCATGCCCGTCCGCCATGAACCGCGATGAACCAAAGACTAGTGTGGACTAATCAGCGTAGCCGATCAGGCCAGGACTTCAAGCGCCTGGTCTTGCAGCAGCGCCAGCAGGCGCGCGATTTCTTCGCGCATCTTGCGGCGGTCGACGATCATGTCGACAGCGCCTTTGGTGACCAGGAATTCGGCGCGCTGGAAGCCTTCAGGCAGCTTTTCGCGCACGGTGTTCTCGATCACGCGCGGGCCGGCAAAGCCGATCAGCGCTTTTGGCTCGGCGATGACCACATCGCCCATGAAAGCGAACGAGGCCGACACGCCGCCCATGGTCGGGTCGGTCAGCACGCTGATGAACGGCAGCTTCTTCTCGGACAGCTTGGTCAGCATGGCGGTGGTTTTTGCCATTTGCATCAGCGACAGCAAACCCTCTTGCATGCGCGCGCCGCCGGTGGCGGTGATGCAGATGAACGGCACTTTTTGCTCGATCGCGATCTGGGCGCCGCGCACGAAGCGCTCGCCGACCACGGAGCCCATGGAGCCGCCCATGAATTCGAATTCGAAGGCGGCCACGACCACCGGCAGGCTCATGATGGCGCCGCCCATGACGATCAGCGCATCGGTCTCGCCGGTCGCTTCCATCGCCGCTTTCAGGCGCTCAGGGTATTTTTTGCTGTCTTTGAACTTGAGCGTGTCGACCGGCAGGGTTTCCTGGCCGATTTCGTAGCGCCCGCCTTCGTCGAGCAGGCCGTCGAGGCGCTCGCGTGCGCGGATGCGCATGTGGTGGCTGCATTTCGGGCAGACGTGCAGATTCGATTCGAGGTCGGTACGGTACAAAACGGCTTCGCAGGAGGGGCACTTGACCCACAGGCCTTCGGGCATGGTCTTGCGCGCGGCAGCGTCGGAACGCTGGATTCGTGGGGGCAGTAGTTTCTCTAACCAACTCATACATTCTCCTTCTGCGGCATCTTAGTGGTCGGTAGTTTAGCCGGTAAGACACTGCTTGTCGAACACAACGGGATGGAAATTGCTTATCTGGCATTGTTTTCACTACTGGTACTGCTGTTCGATGCGCCAGGTGTCGAAGGGTTCCCTGTGCGGCGCGAACGCATGCGATGCGCTATGCTTCCGGCATGAATCCCTTGCATCCTAAAAAATTACTGCTTTCGAAATGGACGGCGCTGGCGCCCGTCAACAAGGAGAAGCATTTTCTCGTGACCAGGGTGGTCGAGCCCGAGGCGCCGGGCGGCCCTGTGGAATGGGTCGATATCGATGCCGTGCATAGCCGGCAAACGCGGCGCATCGCATGGCAAACCCTGCGCGACGAGACCATGTGGCGGCAGGGTTGGTTGTAGGAAAACGTAGCAGGAGCGCCGGGCCGCCGGAGCGTTGCCCCGGCTGCGCTGCGGCGCCAGTGAGTCCTCACTTTGCGCTTGCTTGTTGCGCAGTGGCCGCTTACTTTGCCTTGGCGCAGGCGGTACCGCCCAGCACAGGCAGCTGGCTACCGGCGCTGCCGCCGGTCCCCTGGAAGCCGAACTCGACGGTCTGACCTGGCTGGATCACCGCGTTCCAGCCGACATTGCTTGCCGTGTACGGATTGCTGCCGCTCAAGACCGCATTCCACATACTCGTCACTTTCGAGCCATCCGCATAGGTCCAGCTCACGCTCCAGCCGTTCATGGCGGCGCTGCCGCGGTTGGTGATCTGCACTGCCCCGTTGAATCCTCCCGGCCATTGGCTGCGTACCTGGTAGATGCACTGAGCGGTTGGCGTCGGCGTTGGCGGCGGCTCGACCGGCGGCGGTGGATCGATCGGCGGCGTGGTGGTGCCGCCAGGCACGCCCATGGCGATGCCGCGTCCGGCGGTACTCATGTACACCACGCCATAACGGTTCATGTCGCCGACGATGAACTGGCCGTTGGCCGGGCCGCCGTACTGGTGAGCATCATCATTGACCCGCACCCAGGTCGCGCCGGCGTCAAGCGAGCGATGCACGCCCTTCACGCCGCCCACCGTGCCCCATATATAGACGGTCGGGAAGCTTGCGCCCGCAGCGGCCGCGCCGAAACCGACCGCGCCCGCGTAGCTGACGCTGCCGATGCTGCTGAACGTCGCGCCTGAGTCGGTCGAGCGCGCAAGACCCGCGCCGTTCAAGGGCACCCACAGCTCGCCTTCGCGGTTCGGTACGGCGCGGATGACTTTCGAGCCGCCAGCTTGCAAGGTCGCCTTTGGCGCGAAGGACACGCCGCCATCGGTACTGACGAACACGCGGCCATTGTCATACGCATAAAACTTGCGCGGATTGACAGCGTCGGCCACCGGGCGCGCGCTGCTGGCGTTCAAGCCATTGACGCTGGTCCAGCTGGCGCCGAAGTCGGTCGAGCGGTAGCTGGTGGCCGAATTGTCGGGGCTGTGCAGCAGCACGGCGCCGTCCGAGGAGAGCGCGACCTGGCCGTTCTTGCCGTTCATCACCGCACTCTTCTTCCAGCTGACGCCGGTGTCGGTCGAGTAATACATGCCCGGCGCATCGTTGCCGCCGGCACGCGCCAGTACCGAGGTCTTGCGTGCCGCAAAATCGAGGCCGGTCGTGGTGCCGATCGACGGCGTGTGGATCGGCGCGTAGCGGCTGGTGTCGGTATGGCGAAAGCCATCATAGTCGCCAATGGCCGACACCAGCGGCCCGCCCGGAATGCTGACCAGGTTGAGCGGCACCGTTTCTTCCAGCCCGGCCACATTGAAAGTCCAGGTGGCCGGGCTGGCGTTGATGTTGGCCGTTTTAAAGATGCCGTTACCGGACGATACCCACGCCGCCTTGGTATCGAATGGATCGAGCTCGACCGTGCCAGCCCAGTGGATCGCCTTGTCGCCGACCCAGGACACGCCCGCGCTGTCCTTGGCGAAGCCGCGCGCGATCACGTCGGTCCAGCTGGCGCCGCCATTGGTCGAGGTGTAGATGCGGTCGCCCCAGGCGTTGCCCTGGGCTTGGTAGGTATTGACGGTCGAGGCCACCAGATTGTTCGGATTATCGGGCGCCACGCTGATGCCGCTGAACGCCGAGCCCACACCGGCCGGCGTCACATTGGTCCAGGCGCCGGTGCCCACGTTGTACTTCCAGATCTGGCCGCGGTCCATCGGTTCCGGCTGCGCCCAGTGGCCGTGCGGACCGGCGCCGTTGGCGTAGGTGACGTACAGCTTGCCGTCGCTGGCGCGCGCCGCGCGTTGCGGCATCAGGTCGGTGGGGGCGCCGGCGACTGGCGCGAAAGTCTGGCCGCCATCGTTGCTGCGGTACAGGTTGGGAGCCACGTAGCCGAAGCGCGACACGCCGACCACGATGCGCTGCGCTGCGCCATTGACCACGCTGGACGGGTCGAGCGCGACGAAGTTGATGCCGTTTTCGTTCGGTGTGGTGGTTACGTTCAGGCTGGACAGGCGAGCCCAGGTCGCGCCGCTGTCGGTGCTCTTGAACAGGCCGTTGGCGCGCGTGCCCACATACAGGATGTTGCTCGAACCGGGATCGACCTGCAGGCGTTCGCCGGTCTGGCGGCCCATGCCGTTGCCGTGCGCCTTGAACAGCGCCGACACGTCGGTCTTGATGAAGGTTTTGCCGTAATCCGAAGAACGCAGGATCATGGTCTTGCCCTTGTTGAAGTAGCTGATGCCGGCCAGCAGGTACACCTTGGCGGGGTTTTTCGGGTCGAGCGCGATCGATTCGACGCCCAGCAAGCCGGTTTCGTCTTCCGACGCCCAGTCCAGCAGCGGCACCCAGCGCGCCGCCGTATTGTCCCAGCGGTAAGCGCCACCGACGTCGGTGCGGGCGTAGGCCAGGCCTTTTTGGGTCTTGCTCGGAATCACTGCGGACACGAAACCGCCGCCGCCCATGGCGACACTGTTCCATTGGTAAGTTTCGGACGCGGCGCTAGCCGGTGCGGAGGCGGCGGCGCACAGCGCGCAGGCCGCCGCAATGGTCGAGAGTCGATGCAGGGGTGTCATGGGAGTTCGCTTTTCTTGGTGGCGTTGGGATTGAAAACGTTTTCAGGCGTGAGCGAAGGTATGCTATGCCCTGTATGTACGTGTGTCTAATCTTTATTTTGCGAGGAAAACAGCGGAAAATGGGCGAATTAGCATGGTTTACGGGCAAAATGTGCGAGCCGTAAGCAAGAGGTGATGACGGGAATTGAAGAAGCGTTTTCGGCTGGAATGAAAGGCGCGCGGGGAGAATGAATTCGCAGCGAGGCCGCATCAGGATCTTCTCTTCAGGCAACCGATCAAACTGCGCAGCCCCCCCCAGACGCCGTCCCCAATGGGCTCGACGTCGCCAAGCAGGCCTTGCCTCATTTTTACGAGCCGGGCATTGACACGAAGTCGGGTGGTCTTATCCTTGATCCACAGAAAGAACCTGGTAAACACGGATGGAAGCGCAGAGTGAACATGTTTAGCGCAGGCGGTCGAATAAGCCACGTCAATCGGACCTGAGGAATGTCCTTTGTGACGGGTCCAGGAGGTGATCCAGGACCCGCTCTAGCCTGAATGTTGCATAAACCGCCGCCGCAGCGTCACTTTTCCGATGCCGGAGTTTTTCAACTTAAATCGGAATGTCGCGGGCGATAGCGTCCCTACCCAATTGAACGGGACAGTCAATGAAGCGGTTTGAAGGTTGAAGTTTGGCGGCGTGTGGTCGATTCTCGGCAGACCGGACGTGACCCCGTCAGGAC
>NZ_WHJF01000379.1:0-511 GCF_011682185.1 Massilia genomosp. 1 | reverse complement strand
CCATCGGAGTTGCAGCGCGTCGACGTGGTCCACGACGTCCCCGCTGCTGAACGCACCTGTCCGTGTGGCACCCCGATGGTCGAGATCGGGCAGGACGTTAGCGAACAGCTCGACATCGTACCGATGCGGGTGCGCGTGTTGCGCCACATTCGTAAGCGCTACGGCTGCCCCGGCAGCGAGCACGCGCCGGTGACGGCGCCGCTGCCACCGCAGCCTCTTCCCAAGAGCAACGCCAGCGCCGACTTCCTCGCCATGCTGCTGATCGTCAAGTTCATTGATGGCCTGCCGCTGTACCGCTTTGAATACGTGCTCGACCGCCATGGCGTGACCGTGCCGCGCCAGACGTTGGCGCGCTGGGTGATCGGCGCCGGCCGGTTGCTCCAGCCGCTGCACAACCTGATGCGCGATGCGCTGCTTGAGTCACCCTTTATCCACGTTGACGAGACGGTGGTGCAGGTACTCAAGGCGCTTGGGAAGCAGCCAACGTCGAACAGCTACATGTGGGTGCAGA
>NZ_WHJF01000378.1:0-511 GCF_011682185.1 Massilia genomosp. 1 | reverse complement strand
TCTGCACCCACATGTAGCTGTTCGACGTTGGCTGCTTCCCAAGCGCCTTGAGTACCTGCACCACCGTCTCGTCAACGTGGATAAAGGGTGACTCAAGCAGCGCATCGCGCATCAGGTTGTGCAGCGGTTGGAGCAACCGGCCGGCGCCGATCACCCAGCGCGCCAACGTCTGGCGGGGCACGGTCACGCCATGTCGGTCGAGCACGTATTCAAAGCGGTACAGCGGCAGGCCATCAATGAACTTGACGATCAGCAGCATGGCGAGGAAGTCGGCGCTGGCGTTGCTCTTGGGAAGAGGCTGCGGTGGCAGCGGCGCCGTTACCGGCGCGTGCTCGCTGCCGGGGCAGCCGTAGCGCTTACGAATGTGGCGCAACACGCGCACCTGCATCGGTACGATGTCGAGCTGTTCGCTAACGTCCTGCCCGATCTCGACCATCGGGGTGCCACACGGACAGGTGCGTTCAGCAGCGGGGACGTCGTGGACCACGTCGACGCGCTGCAACTCCGATGG
>NZ_WHJF01000377.1:0-512 GCF_011682185.1 Massilia genomosp. 1 | reverse complement strand
CCGGCTCTGCCAACCGAAGCCGGAATCAACATGCCCAAAATGGACATTGGCACCAACGAGCAGACCGAAGAATGCTCCCTAAACAATCTGTAAATACTGTCTCAAATAGTTTGACACGCTCCGATCGGTGGTGCAGAGGTATGCGGAAACATTGTCGCACCTTGCTCGACGAACGTCTTTATTAATGGCAAGGGGGCAGCCCGCGCAAACATCGACGCGGCGATCTGTTCGCGCCACTCATCGGGTCCTTATCGAATTGCAAGCGGAAGCGGAACGGTATACATCAACGGTCAGCCCGCTGCTAGAGTTAGTGATACGATCGCGTGCAGTGCTGTCATTACCGATGGTTCGGGGAATGTGTTTATCGGTGGAGGCGTGGGCGCGCCGGGCCCAATGCCGTTTTGAGTGGAAGTTGACTTCGGCTACCATATCGGCTACCGCTGTGAATGTCTGCGCCTTGCGGCGCTTGTCGATGTCCGGTCCGGAGCAGGGTCAAGGGCGGGCGGCGCGAA
>NZ_WHJF01000376.1:0-522 GCF_011682185.1 Massilia genomosp. 1 | reverse complement strand
GAAGCGCCATTACATCGCAGCCCTGGTCGTGCTCGTCTGCGCAGTCGTTTATCTCAACGTCGCGCACTCCTCGCCCGCCCCTCTCAGCTGCCGCGCCGAGCTGTCCCAGTAAGGCCCCATATGTCGACTACCTATCGGGGTGTCCAAAAAGTGTTCCAGAATGAAATCGATCTACTGTGGGGACGCATTGAACAGTTATTGAAGGAACACGACATCTGCGCTATCGCCGCGTTCGTCATTCCGCTTACGCCGAGCACGGGCACTGTGGTCCTGTACGCAACACCGAACAAGGACGGCACCATGCCGGCATCGCTGATGGCGGCCTACAAAGCCATCGATCCGACAGCCGTTATTACGCCATTGGCCTCTGACGACACGCCAGCGTAAAGGCTTTGTCCGCACGAATCGCCACACACGTCGCGGCGCTGAACCTGGCCCTCCGACCGTGGCTCGCTCTACCAGACCGCGCATATGAAAACTACATCCGCATGCCGCCACGCCGCCCATTGCGTGGCGTGCGCG
>NZ_WHJF01000375.1:0-523 GCF_011682185.1 Massilia genomosp. 1 | reverse complement strand
TCGACATATGGGGCCTTACTGGGACAGCTCGGCGCGGCAGCTGAGAGGGGCGGGCGAGGAGTGCGCGACGTTGAGATAAACGACTGCGCAGACGAGCACGACCAGGGCTGCGATGTAATGGCGCTTCACAGATGGTTCCATTGGCTGGGCGCACGGCAGCAGGAAGAAATCCGTCGTGCGATTGTTGTTGAGTTCTTTCATAGGGCTCCGGGGTGCGCTTTTGGGGAAAATCGTGCCGGCACGTCGCCAGCACTTACAACATAATATTGCAATTTAGCGAGTTTACTGTAATTTTTTATTGCATCAAAAAATGTGAGAATTGGTGATAAATGCTTTTATCCAACATTGGCCTTTTTTGTAACTTCATTCCGCTATATACTGAAAAGCCGCCCGAGGAGACATGCATGCCAGTCCAGTTGCCGCTTTACCGTCACCCGACAATGACGGTTGTGATTGATGATGATCGTTCTTCACTGGCCGTACTGGATTTCCACCTCGAACAAAGCCTGGCAAAGACCACCTT
>NZ_WHJF01000374.1:0-525 GCF_011682185.1 Massilia genomosp. 1 | reverse complement strand
CGCTCGCTTACGGTGACCCGACATGCGCGGTGGGCAGCGGCAGCCTGGCCAATGTGATCGCCGCCCTGGACGAAGCCAAGCGCCGCATCCAGGCCGAGGGCCGCATGGGCGTGGTCAATCTGTCGAGTAACTCGCAGCTGGTTAATCTTCCGCCCGCGCGCGCGCCTATTGCCGCCGCGTTCCTGGCCAGCGTGCGCTCCCTGATCGCACCAAACAGCGCCACCGGCTATCGCGGCGCGGTGTTCGTGCAGTCGGCCGGCAACAACTACCGCGACGCCTGCGCTTACAGCTTCAACGACCGTCTGCCGTCCGACGGCGCGCTGGTGGTCGGCGCGATCGATAGCAATGGCCAGCCGGCCCAGCCCTTGAATGGCAGCGGCGCCTTCCTGCCGCTCGATCCCAAGGGGCAGGTCGAGATGGGTTCGAATTTCGGCAATTGCGTCGATGCCTGGGCCCCTGGCAAGTCGGTCAGGTCGACCTGGATGAACAGCTACGCTTCCACCTATGTGGTCAGTTCCGGCACCT
>NZ_WHJF01000373.1:0-528 GCF_011682185.1 Massilia genomosp. 1 | reverse complement strand
TGACGACGGTACACCTCAATCCCGAAAAAAGTGTCACGGAAGCCGTCACCAAAAAGGAGAAAAATCAAGCACTCAAAAAAGCAGCGTAAAAATCGTATTTAGGCGACAACTAGCTTGCAAATTTCCGGGGCGAGGCGGCCGTCGGCGCCCACCCGCACCGTTCTTTGCTCGTCCGGCTTGCCGCTCGCCAGCGATTTCAGGGCGGCGACCTGGTTTTTCGCTAACTGCTTCGGCGACCCCATGCCGATGTAGGCGGTAAAGGCGTCGTTGCGCCGGTAGCCGACCGTGGAGATGTCCACCGTGTAGCTGCCGCGTGTCAGGCCGCGCAGGCGGATATCGACCTTGCCTTTGTCCCTCGGCGGCAGGTCCTTGATCGGTTGGGCGGCAAACCTCGCCCTTCAGGGCGGGGTCAAGAGCGCGGACGGCGCAGCCGTCCGGTTTGGTGCGTCTAGTGCGGCGTCTGCTGCTGTTCGATGTACTGCCGGATAACGGCGATAGGCGCACCGCCGCAGCTACCGGCAAAGTAGG
>NZ_WHJF01000372.1:0-535 GCF_011682185.1 Massilia genomosp. 1 | reverse complement strand
TGGTCACGCCCTTCGTGTAGGCCGCGCTCATATCCATGCAGACGTGTTTGATCTCGTTCGGATCGCCGCCATGGGCGAGCAGATCGGCCTTGAACTCGGTCACCGTGCCGTGTTTGCGTCCTTCCGTCATGAACAGCAGTCGCTTTGCCTCAAGATCATGGACCAGGGTCACGTACTCGTGACCGCGCCGGATGCTCAACTCGTCGATGCCGACGACGGTGACGTCCGTCATCTCTTCTTGCGCGCGGGCCTTGTCAACGTAGTGCTCGATGCGGCGCCACAACTGCTTCGAGTTGACCCGCAGCAGGGCTGCGGCATGCGCGACCGGCATGGACTGGCACAGCGACAGGGCGAACGCCTCGAACAGCAACGTGAAGCCGCTGCCTGGACGCGCCCACGGCACTTCCACCGTCGTTGTCTTGCCACATGCGCCGCAATCGACCCGCGGTACGTCGGCATGCAGCCAGGCCTCATGCTGGAAGAAATCAAGGTGGCGCCAGTCGCGCCTGACCCTGTCATGAACACCTTGCCCGTT
>NZ_WHJF01000371.1:0-549 GCF_011682185.1 Massilia genomosp. 1 | reverse complement strand
ACGGATCACCATTGTCCCAGCGCCAGACAATTTTATTGTCGGGCGTACGTGTAATCATCCGTGGCGTTCCCAAATGATCCGGATGAATATGGAACACGTTGGTCGCCGTGCTTTGCGCAGGTGCGGTACCCGTGACTGTTTGTGTCAATACCGCCACCGGCAGATTGCCCAAGTATACTGTCTCGCGGGTCGGCTTGCCATTGGTGTAAGTATACTCACCGGCCAGTTGCCCTTGCTCATCATAGACAAACACCCCGCCAGCGTAGCCTTGGAAAACACGCTGGTCGAGCCCATTGAAGAGCTGGTAGATGGTCATCGCACCATTCTGGATGCTGTACGGACGACCTCGTCCGCTGTAGGTCACGACAAGGGTACCATCGCCAGTCAGATTGCCGGCACCGTTATAGGTATTGGTCTTGGCTGGCGCCGGACCTGTCGTGGCGGTCAGCTTGTTACTGGCAGGATCGATAGTGTTGGTGTAGCTGTTCGCACCGAACCCCGCTTTGATGCGATTGCCACTGGCATCGTAGGCGTAAGTCTGGGAAACGC
>NZ_WHJF01000370.1:0-551 GCF_011682185.1 Massilia genomosp. 1 | reverse complement strand
GGCCGTCCACACTCGTTTTCAGATTGCCGGCGGCATCATAGGTCGACTTGGTCAGGCCCGTGTCGGGGCTGACCAGCTCGGCTCGATTACCCAGGCCGTCGACCGCATAGCGCGTTTCCAGGTTGCGCGGATCGGTTACCGTCGCCAACTGGTCGATGCCGTCGTAAGCAAGCTTGATGGTCGGGCGTGCGCCGTTGGTTAGCGGTTGCTGGATCTGCTTTACACGGTCGAGCGGATCGTAGGCCCGGTTGGTTACCCGTCCGAGGGGATCGGTGATCTCCGTCAGATTGCCGCCCAGGTCGTACTGGTAGCGGGTGGCTTCCGCCGGCACTGTCTGCGCGGCGGCCACGGTTCCGGTATAGGCGCCCAACAGGGGCGTATAGGTCATTACAACGATCATTGCGCCGGACGTCAAACGGCTGAAGATACGGCGGGTCATTGTGCTGCTCCGGTTTGGCTCGTCAGACGGCCGGTAATGTCATAGGTGCGGGTAATCTGGCGCGCCAGGTTGCCGTTGGGGTCGCGCACTTCTTCCTTGATCCTGTTGCCGG
>NZ_WHJF01000036.1:0-58975 GCF_011682185.1 Massilia genomosp. 1 | reverse complement strand
TGTATCTGTCGAGGCCGGCAACGACGCTAAACTCGTCCTGACGGGGTCACGTCCGGTCTGCCGAGAATCGACCACACGCCGCCAAACTTCAACCTTCAAACCGCTTCATTGACTGTCCCGTTCAATTCGGTAGGGACGCTATCGCCCGCGACATTCCGATTCAAGTTGAAAAGGTCCGGCATCGGAAAAATGGCGCTGCAGCGGCGGTTTGTGCAACATTTAGGCTAGGAGTCTGCGCGGCAGAACGATTTCTGACTACTTTTCGACATTTTCGGGGGTGCTCTACCCCTTCCCCATGTCGAGATGTGAACGCCGGTTAGCAACTGTCTCAATATGGCGGCGTCGGCTGATCGTGGCAATTTAGCCACGGTTTGGGAAGAAGCTTGCTAACAACACGGATTTGGAACGCGCCGCTTGACAGGACTTTGATCGTGGCCATGGATCTATCATGGTCCGAAGCGTAGGGAGTGTCAAACGAATTCAGCCCGTTTGCAGGCCGTTTTGAGGTGTGGTCGACCTCCGTTTTGAAGGAGGTCGACACATGTTCGGACTAAGGAAAAAACCGCTAAGTCCTTGATTTTCTGGAGGCGAGGACGGGAATCGAACCCGTCTAAACGGCTTTGCAGGCCGCTGCATAACCTCTTTGCTACCTCGCCAGAGACTTGCTGCGCCACCCTCGACGGGGCGACAAAAAAGGAAGCGATGCTTCCCTTTCGAATTCTGGAGCGGGAGAAGAGTCTCGAACTCTCGACCTCAACCTTGGCAAGGTTGCGCTCTACCAACTGAGCTACTCCCGCATTGGAGTCTTGCATCTTACTATTTACTACCACTGCCTGACCCAGAACAAACTGGAGCGGGAGAAGAGTCTCGAACTCTCGACCTCAACCTTGGCAAGGTTGCGCTCTACCAACTGAGCTACTCCCGCATTGGAGTCCTGCATTCTACTACTTACCGCCACTTAAAGCCAGTCCAGAAAACTGGAGCGGGAGAAGAGTCTCGAACTCTCGACCTCAACCTTGGCAAGGTTGCGCTCTACCAACTGAGCTACTCCCGCATTTTTCAATACCATGATTATCGCAGAAACTGAGCAACATTTCAAGGATAAGCTGACGACGTTTTTTTCGACTGACTGGAGCGGGAGAAGAGTCTCGAACTCTCGACCTCAACCTTGGCAAGGTTGCGCTCTACCAACTGAGCTACTCCCGCGCTGCCACCACATCGTTACAACTTCGTCACAACAGGCCGGCATTATAGATGATCTGAGCACCCTGTCAAGGATCGACGGCCAAATACTGCGATCAATCCATCATGCCGCCTTTTTCCTTGATCAGCGGCCAGGCCAGGCGCATGTAGTAAAACATCGACCAGACGGTCAATACGGCGGCCAGCACCATCAGGTATTGGCCGAGCTGCTGGGTGTCGATGAAGCGAAACAGCATGTCGTGCCACAGCAGCAGCGGAATGGCGGTCATCTGCGCGGCGGTCTTGATCTTGCCGATCGAGCTGACCGCGACCGAGCGCGACGCACCGATCTGCGCCATCCATTCGCGCAGCGCCGAGATGGCGATTTCGCGGCCGATGATGATGAAGGCGATGAAGTGGTCGACCCGGTCCAGATGCACCAGCACCAGCAGCGCGCCGGACACCATCAATTTGTCGGCCACCGGATCGAGGAAGGCGCCGAAGGCCGAGGTCTGGTTCCAGCGGCGCGCCAGGAAGCCGTCGAACCAGTCGGTGACGGCGGCGATGACGAAGACCAAGGTGGCCGCCATGTCCTGGTCGGAGCGCGGCAGCCAGTGGACCGGCAGGTAGTACACGCCGACGACGAGCGGAATCAGGGCTACACGTAACCAGGTCAGGAGAATCGGGATATTAAAGGGCATAGAGGCGGGCGCACTGGTTAAGCGTTGATAGATGCTTGCGCCGCTAGTCTACCTTGCTCACGGTGTTTTAACCAGTTTGGACCGTGCGCGCGGTCGGCGCGCACGGCCCTGCGTCTACATCGTCAGTGCAGCTGCTTGTAAATCTCTTCGGCCAGCTGGGTCGAGATGCCTTCGACCGACATCAGGTCTTCGACGCTGGCGTCGACCACGCCGCGCAGCCCGCCGAAGCGCGCCAGCAGCTTCTGGCGGCGCTTGGCGCCGATACCCTCGATCTCTTCCAGGCGCGAGGTCTGGCGCGTCTTGGCGCGCTTGGCGCGCATGCCGGTGATGGCAAAGCGGTGCGCCTCGTCGCGGATCAGGGCGACCAGCATCAGCGCCGCCGATTCCTTGCCCAGCTCCTGCGACGCGCGCCCGTCGACGAACATCAAGGTCTCGAGGCCGACCCGGCGCCCCTCCCCTTTGGCCACGCCGACGATCAGCGAGATGTCCAGGCCCAGTTCGGCGAACACCTGGCGCGCCATTTCGATCTGGCCCTTGCCGCCGTCGATCAGCACCACGTCGGGCATGACGCCGTCGCCGTTGGCGACTTTTTCGTAGCGCCGCATCAGTACCTGGCGCATGGCCGCGTAATCGTCGCCCGGCGTGATGCCATTGATGTTGTAGCGCCGGTATTCGCCGTTCTGCATGGCGTGGTGATGGAACACCACGCACGAGGCCTGCGTGGCCTCGCCTTGCGTGTGGCTGATGTCGAAGCACTCGATGCGCAGCGCATCGAGGTCGCTCGCGTCGAGCGAGAGCGCTTCGGCCAGCGCGCGCGTGCGCGATTGCTGCGAGCCCTGTTCCGACAACAGGCGCGCCAGCGAAATGTCGGCGCCCTTGTGCGCCATCTCGAGCCACTGGCGGCGCTGCCCCTGCGGCTGGAAAATCAGGCTGATGCGATGCCCGCACTGCTCGGTGAGCGCCACCATCAGGGCCGGCTGGTCGAATTCGATATTCAGGATCAGCACCCCGGGGATGAATTTTTCGCTGTAGTGCTGCGCCAGGAACGCGGCCAGCACTTCCACCTCGATCGAGCCTTCCGCGATCGCTGCGGCGTCGCTGACCTGGGTCGGGAAGTAGGCGCGGTCGCCCAGGTGGCGCCCGCCGCGCACCATGGCCAGGTTGACGCAGGCGCGCCCGCCCTGCACCACCACGGCGATGATGTCGACGTCGGCGTCGCCGCCGGTCTCCATGCTTTGCTGGTGCAGCACGCGCGCCAGCGAGGCGATCTGGTTGCGCACCGCGGCGGCCTGCTCGAATTTGAGTTCGCCCGCGAAAGCGTGCATCTTCGCTTCCAGGTCGGCCATCACTTCGCTCTGGCGTCCGCGCAGGAATTTGGCGGCGTTGTCGACATCGCGCTTGTAATCGTCGCGCGAGACCAGGTCCACGCAGGGCGCGCTGCAGCGGCCGATCTGGTGCAGCAGGCAGGGGCGCGTGCGGTTCGAGTACACGCTGTCCTCGCAGGTGCGCAGCATGAACACCTTCTGCAGGATCTGCATCGATTCCTTGACCGCCCAGGCGCTCGGAAACGGCCCGAAATACTGGTTCTTCTTGTCGACCGCGCCGCGGTAGTAGGCCATGCGCGGCACGTCCTGCCCGCTGATCTTCAGGTAGGGATACGATTTATCGTCGCGGAACAGGATGTTAAAACGCGGCTTGAGCGTCTTGATCAGGTTGTTTTCGAGGATCAGCGCCTCGGCTTCGCTGTGCGTCACCGTGGTCTCGAGGCGCGCGATGCGCTCGACCATCATGGCAATGCGCGGGCTGGACAAATTCTTCTGGAAGTAGCTCGACACGCGCTTCTTGAGGTCGCGCGCCTTGCCCACGTACAGGACCGCGTCAAGCGCGTCGAAATAGCGATACACGCCCGGCAGGTTGGGCAGCTTCGCCACCGTGGTCAGCACCTGTTCGCGCGCGGCCGTCGCCGCGCCCGGGTCGGCCGCGCCGGGAAGTTCGGGAGTCACATCGGTCATAACACAATCAATCCGGGTCAATTCAATCAGGCTTGCCGGGTGACGATCACGAAAGCGACGCCGTATTCGGCTTCATCGCTCACCGTCACCTGGGCGCAAAGCCCATTTTGCCGCATAAAGTCGGCCAGCGCGCCACTGCAGACCATGACCGGCTGGCCGCCGGGCGTATTGAGCATCTGGGCGCTGCGCCAGGCCATCGGCAGGCGCAAGCCCAGGCCGAGCGCCTTCGAGAACGCTTCCTTGGCCGCGAAGCGCGTGGCCAGGTAACGCAGGCCGCGCACCGGGTTCTGCGCGCGGCGCTGGCGGAACACCGCCAGTTCGTCGTCGCCCAGGATCTTGCCGGCAAAGCGCTCGCTGCGCGCCAGCGCCGCGTCGATGCGCGCGACCTGGACGATGTCGGTGCCGATCCCGTAGATCATCAGCGCGCCGCGGTTCCCGCAGCCAGGCGCGCCGCGACCATGATCGCCTTCATCTCGCGCACCGCGTTCTCGAAGCCGGCGAACAGCGCGTGCGAGACGATCGCGTGGCCGATATTGAGTTCACCGATATCGGCAATCGCCGCGATCGCCTGCACGTTCTGGTAGTGCAGGCCGTGGCCGGCGTTGACCTTCAGCCCGCGCGCGACGCCATAGCGCGCGCCCGTGCGGATGCGCTCGAGTTCATGCGCCAGCTGGTCCGGGCCCGCTTCGGCGTAGCGCCCCGTATGCAGTTCGATCACCGGCACGCCGATGTCGGCGGCCGCGCCGATCTGCGCTTCGTCGGCGTCGATGAAGAGACTGACGCGAATGCCCTCCCCTTGCAGCTGCCTGACGGCCGCTTCGACTTCCCTTTGGTAGCGGATCACATCGAGGCCGCCTTCGGTGGTCACTTCCTCGCGCCGTTCCGGCACCAGGCACACATCCTGCGGGCGCACCGAGCAGGCAAAGTCGATCATCTCGCGCGTGACGGCCGCTTCCAGGTTCATGCGGGTCATCAGTTGCGGGCGCAGCGCAATCACGTCGGCGTCCTTGATGTGGCGCCGGTCTTCGCGCAGGTGCAGGGTGATCACGTCGGCGCCGGCCTGCTCGGCCAGCATGGCCGCGCGCAGCGGGTCTGGATAGACGGTGCCGCGCGCATTGCGCAAGGTCGCCACGTGGTCGATGTTCACGCCCAGGTCGATGACCGGGCCATTCGGTTGGAGGAAGCTCATCTTGGTTGGTTGCTCGCTTGGGTTGCGTGGTTAATCCGCAGTTAATCTATAACTGCATCAGGTCGATCAGGATCTGGCGCGTGTTCAGGGTGGCGCCGCCGAGCTGGTGCGCCAGCAGGAAGCGCAGCAGGAGTTTGCTCTGCGCCTGGGTGAGCGGGTCGCTGTAATCTTCGCGTTCCATGTCGAGCAGGGTCTTGCCGCTCACCACGGGCCAGCTGTCGCTAGCGCGCGCCGGGCGCGCGCCGCGCTCGGGGTCGACCACGTAGTCGCCATCCGCTTCGACCGCCGCGCGCGTGCTGGTGCAGCGGGTCAGGTCGGCGGCCACGCCTGTCTCTTTAAGTAAGGCCCGTTCGAATTTTCGCAAGACCACCGGCGCCGGTTCGTTATGCGCCAGCTGGTTCAGGGTCGAGACGTAGTGGTCGAACAAGGCCGGGTGCGGGTCGTCGCGCGCGATCAGCTTGACCAGCAGTTCGTTGAGGTAGAAGCCGCACAGCAGCGCCGTCTTTTCGAGCGGGAGCATGCCGCCCACCCACTCGGCGTCGATCAGGGTGCGCAGTTCGGACTTGCCGCTCCAGGCGGCCTGCAGCGGCTGGAAGGTTTGCAGCACGCCGCGCAATTTTGACAGCGGCCGCTTGGCGCCCTTGGCGACCAGGCCCACGCGGCCGAAGTCGCGCGTGAACATGTCGACGATCAGGCTGGTTTCTTTGTAGGGATAACTGTGCAGCACGAAGGCTGGCTGGCCGCTCACCTTCTCCACGCGCTGGGGCGCGCGCCGCCTGGCGGATGGCGCCGCGGGTGCTTGCGCGGCCGGCGTCGCGTTGGCCGCTACGGCGACGGTCAGGTCGGCGTCGTTGGTGGGCATGCGGCGGGCGGGGACGCCTTACTCGTAGCCGTAGGCGCGCAGGCCGGCTTCATTGTCGGCCCAGCCGGACTTGACCTTGACCCAGATTTCCAGGTACACCGGGCCGCCGAACAGCTTTTCCATGTCCAGCCGCGACTGGGTCGATACTTCTTTCAGGCGCGCGCCCTTGTTACCGATGACCATGGACTTGTGGGTGTCGCGCTCGACCAGGATGGCGGCGAAGATGCGCCGCAGGTCGCCTTCCTGTTCGAATTTTTCGATCAGGACGGTGCTGGTGTAAGGCAGCTCGTCGCCCACCAGGCGGAACAGTTTTTCGCGCACGATTTCGGAAGCGAGGAATTTTTCGCTGCGGTCGGTAATGTCGTCCGGGCCGAACACCGGCGCGTTCTCGGGCAGCAGGCGCTTGATTTCGTTTTGCAGGCCGTCGAGCTGGAACTTGAGCTTGGCCGAGACCGGCACGATGGCCGCGAAATCATGCTTGGCCGCGATCTGCTGGGCGAATGGCATCAGCGCCGCCTTGTCCTTGACCCGGTCCGACTTGTTGATCACCAGGATGCACGGCACGTCGGTCGGCAACAGGTCGATCACTTGCTGGTCGGCCGGGCCGAAAGTGCCCGCTTCGATCAGGTACAGGATCACGTCGGCCGAAATGAGGGTGTTGGTGACCGTCTTGTTGAGCGTCTTGTTGAGCGCATTCGCGTGGCGCGTCTGGAAGCCCGGCGTGTCGACGTAAATGAACTGGGCATCGTCCACGGTCTGGATGCCGGTGATGCGGTGGCGCGTGGTCTGGGCCTTGCGCGAGGTGATCGAGACTTTGGCGCCGATCAGCACGTTCATCAGGGTCGATTTGCCCACGTTGGGGCGGCCGACGATGGCGATATAGCCACAACGGAAGTTTTCTGGGGTGCTTGTGGCGTTCATGCTGATTTCGTTTCCGGATGCGGGTGTTTAGGGGTTTTGGCGTCGACCGGCAAGGCGCCGTCGTCGTCGTGATCGCCATCGCTCTGGATGGTGGCGATGCCGGCCAGTTTGAGCTGGGCCGCGCGCGGCTTGGCCTTGCGGCCGGCCGCTGGCGTCTTCAGCAGGGCCTGCTCGGCCACCTCGAGCGCCAGCTTGGCGGCGGCCTGTTCGCCGGCGCGGCGGCTGCCGCCACGGCCGTAGACCTGGATGCCAAGCTTGGGCACCAGGCATTCGATCTCGAATTCCTGGCTGTGCGCGGCGCCATGCGTGGCCACCACATTATAAGTCGGCAAAGAGATTTTTTTGCTTTGCAGAAATTCCTGCAAGAGCGTCTTGGCATCCTTGCCCAGGGTGCGCGGGTCGACCGAGTCGAGAATTGGGATATAAAAGGCGCGGATCACGTCGCGCGCGGCGTTGAAACCGGCGTCGAGGAAAATCGCGCCCAGCAGCGCTTCGAGCGTATCGGCCAGGATCGAGGGACGGCGAAAGCCCCCCGACTTGAGTTCGCCCTCGCCCAGGCGCAGGAACTGCGACAGTTCCAGTTTCTGGGCGATTTCGTAGAGCGACTGCTGCTTGACCAGGTTGGCGCGCAGGCGCGACAGGTCGCCCTCGTCGATGGCGGCAAAACGCTCGTACAGGACCGAGGCCACCACGCAGTTCAGGATCGAATCGCCCAAAAACTCGAGGCGCTCGTTATGCAAACTGCTGTGGCTGCGGTGCGTCAAGGCTTGCTGCAACAGGCCAGCATCCTGGAACGTATACCCTAAGCGCGTTTGCAATAACTGAAGATTCATGTGTCGGACTTCTTGGTTGGACTGCCTTAACGGACGGGTTCAGCTGGTTTTTCAGGGATCTTGCCGCTTGGATCGGTGGTGCCCGAGTAATCGATCAGCAGGGTGACGTTGGTGATCAGCGGGATGCGCGCGGTGTAGGCAAACGCGACCTGGGTCTCGCCGGTATCCTTGGTGATGATCAATTCGTTACCCTTGATGGAGTTGATGCTGTTGATATCGGCGTGCTTGTCGAAGGCGATCTGGATCTCGCGCACCGTGCCGTCGGCTTTTTTGGCCGAAATAATGCCGGCCTTGACCGAGCGGTATTCCAGGAAGGTCGGAAAGACTTTCATGGCAAACATGGCAAGGAAGGTAATGATGCCGAGCACAAAAATCAGCCCGAGCAGGGAGACGCCTTGCTGTTGTGCCAGATTGGCCGGTTTCGGTCCGTACATAGTAAATTCCCTGACGTTAGTGAATGCTGCCGATGCGTTTGAGGCTACTGAAATTCATCCAGACAAAAAACGCCTTGCCGACGATATTCTTGTTCGGGACGAAACCCCAGTAGCGGCTGTCGGCGCTGTTGTCGCGATTATCACCCATCATAAAGTAATTGCCCGCAGGTACGACACAAGTAAATTGCTCGGCGCTGTAAGTACAGGCTTCATGTTGCGGAAAGTTCTTTACCTGCTCCGGGTTATACGTCAACTTGCTTGGCTCGTTGAGGATACGGTGCGGCGGCTCCGACAGGTTTTCGGTGAATTGCTTATGGTACACGAGCTTTTCGTCGTCGAGGTAGTCGTCCAGCGGCGCGTAAGCGAGCTCCTTGCCGTTCACCGTGAGGCGCTTGTTGGCATAGGTGATTTTATCACCGGGCACGCCCACCACCCGCTTGATGTAGTCCTGCGTCATGTCTTCCGGGTATTTGAACACCATCACATCGCCGCGTTGCGGGTCGTTGACGTCGATCACCTTCTGGTTCAGCACCGGCAAACGGATGCCGTAGGTGAATTTGTTCACCAGGATCAGGTCGCCAATCATCAGGGTCGGCACCATCGAGCCGGACGGAATCTTGAACGGCTCGTACAGGAAGGAACGCAGGATGAACACCAGCGCGATCACCGGGAAAAAGCTGCCCGAGTACTCGATCCAGGTCGGCTGGCGCAGGATCGCCGCTTCGATCGACTGGCGGCTGGTGTTGTCGACCTTGATGCCTTCGGCGGTCAGCTTGGCATTGCGCGCGTCGAAGGCGGCCAGGGCCGCATCGGCCGAGGCGCGCCGCTGACGCGCGAACCAGAACACATCCAGGCACCAGATAATGCCCGTAAGCACCATCGCCACGAACAGGATCAGGGCAAAGTTCCCTAAGATAAACTGCAGGTTCATTTATCGTCCACTTGTAAAATTGCCAGGAAGGCTTCTTGTGGAATTTCCACCGAGCCAACCTGTTTCATGCGCTTTTTACCGGCTTTTTGTTTCTCAAGCAATTTCTTCTTACGGCTGATGTCGCCGCCATAGCACTTGGCCAGCACGTTCTTGCGCAAGGCTTTGACGTTCTCGCGCGAAATGACGGTGGCGCCGATGGCGGCCTGGATGGCCACGTCGAACATCTGGCGCGGAATCAGTTCGCGCATCTTGGCGGCCACCTGGCGGCCACGGAACTGGCTGTTGGCGCGGTGTACGATGATCGCCAGCGCGTCGACTTTTTCGCTGTTGATCAGCATGTCGACCTTGACCACGTCGGCGGCCCGGTATTCCTTGAACTCGTAATCCATCGAGGCATAGCCGCGCGAGGTCGATTTCAGGCGATCGAAGAAGTCAAGAACGATCTCGGCCATCGGCATTTCGTAGATCAGCTTGACCTGGCGGCCGTGGTAACTCATGTCCATCTGCACGCCGCGCTTGCCGATGCACAGGGTGATGACCGAACCGACGTATTCCTGCGGCATGTACAGATTGACCGTGACGATCGGCTCGCGCACTTCCTCGATCTTGGACGGGTCCGGCATCTTGGAGGGATTGTCGACCCGGATCAGGGAACCGTCGCGCATGATCACTTCGTACACCACGGTCGGCGCCGTGGTGATCAGGTCCATGTCGAATTCGCGTTCCAGGCGTTCCTGCACGATTTCCATGTGCAACAGGCCGAGGAAGCCGCAACGGAAGCCGAAGCCCAGCGCCTGCGACACTTCCGGCTCGTACATCAGGGCCGCGTCGTTGAGCTTGAGCTTTTCGAGCGAGTCGCGCAGCGCGTCGTACTGGTTCGCTTCGACCGGGAACAGGCCGGCGAACACCTGCGGCTGGACTTCCTTGAAGCCCGGCAAGGGCGCCGCAGCCGGCCGGGCGGCGTGGGTGACGGTGTCGCCCACCTTGGCGGCCTTGAGCTCCTTGATGCCGGCGATCACGAAACCGACCTGGCCGGCCGAAATCTGCGGCAGCGATTGCGATTTCGGGCTGAACACGCCCACGCTCTCGACCAGCTGCACCGATTCGGACGCCATCAGCAGGATTTTTTCTTTCGGTTTCAGGGTGCCGTTGATCACGCGCACCAGCATCACCACGCCGACATAGTTATCGAACCACGAATCGACGATCAGCGCCTGCAGCGGCGCGTCCGGGTCGCCTTTCGGCGGCGGCACGCGCGCGATCAGCGACTCGAGCACGTCTTCCACGCCCAGGCCGCTCTTGGCCGAGCACTTGACGGCGTCGGTCGCATCGATCCCGATCACGTCTTCGATCTCGGCGATCGCATTGGCCGGATCGGCGTGCGGCAAGTCGATCTTGTTCAGGACAGGCACCACTTCGACGCCCAGGTCGAGCGCCGTGTAGCAGTTGGCCACGGTCTGCGCTTCCACGCCCTGGGAAGCGTCGACCACCAGCAGCGCGCCTTCGCAGGCCGACAGCGAGCGCGACACTTCATAGCTGAAGTCGACGTGGCCCGGGGTGTCGATCAGGTTCAGGTTGTACACCTGGCCGTCGCGCGCCTTGTAATGCAGGGCGGCGGTCTGGGCCTTGATGGTGATGCCGCGCTCGCGCTCCAGGTCCATCGAATCGAGCACCTGGGCTTCCATGTCGCGGTCGGACAGGCCGCCGCAGATCTGGATGATACGGTCGGCCAGGGTCGATTTGCCGTGATCGATGTGGGCGATGATGGAAAAGTTACGTATGTTGTTCATTAATGCAATTCAAAACCAAGTAGGGAAGGACGACATTCGGGGTGGTCGCGCGCTCTTTGCAGTGCCGGCTTGCCGTATCGGGGCGACGCCGCCCCAGACGAAAAAAGCGCTCCGTGGGGCCATGGCAATCCCCAGGCGAGCGCCTTATCAAGCAAGAGAAGCTGTCAAGCTCAGGACAGAAGCTATTTCCGACCCCGCATTTTACCGGATTTCAGGGTAGAAAGCCGGCTTAATCCCGAATTCCGCGTAAACATTGTTAAATCAATACATCGAACGTGGCCAGGTAGCCGCGCACCGCCGCCGCGTCGAGGAAGTAGTGGCACAGCTCGGGTTGGGCCGGGTCGCCGAACAGCACCGGCACCAGCTCGTCGAAACGCGCCACCAGGGCCGGGTCGGCATCGACATCGATCACCTCCACGGCGAAGCGGACGCTGTCCGTTTGCAGTGCCTCGAGGGCGGCCAGCAGGTCGTCGCACAAGTGGCAGTAACCACGGGAATACAGGGTAAATGGGATCATGGGACGGGGACGAAAGAAAAATGGCGGGCGCGCGGCCCGCCGGGAAGGCTTGCCTGTGCCCTTATTGACGCGGGCGGATCACCACGTATTGCGTGCTCTCGTCGCGGCGCACCAGCACGGCGGCGCTTTTCTTGGGATCGAGCTTGGCGACCATGGCGTTAAATTGCTTCGCATCCTTGACTTCGACATTGTTCAGTTGCAGGATCAGGTCGCCCGGGCGCAGGCCGGCGCGCGCCGCCGCCCCCTCGCTGGCGTCGACCAGCACCCCGGAAGCGATCTCGAGCTCCTTGCGCTGCACCTCGCTCAGGTCGGACACGTGCAGGCCCACCGCGTTGGCGGCTTGCTCGGGGGACGGCTTCTTGACAGCCGGCTTGCGCGCCGCCTTGTCGTCGTCGAGGGCGACGATGCCCACCGCGATCTCTTTTTGCTGGCCCTGGCGCCAGACCGTCACCACCGCCTTGCTGCCGACGGCGGTCGAGCCGACCAGGCGCGGCAAGTCGGCGCTGCGCTCGATATCCTGGCCATTGAACTTGAGGATGATGTCGCCGACCTTGATGCCGCCCTTGTCGGCCGGCCCGCCCGCTTCCACGCGCGCCACTTCGACCCCGCGCGCCTTGCCGAGGCCCAGCGACTCGGCCACGTCCTTGCTCACTTCGCCGATTTCGACGCCCAGGCGCCCGCGCGTGACCCGCCCGGTCTTCTTGAGCTGGTCGGCCACGCGCATCGCTTCATCGATCGGCACGGCAAAGGAAATGCCGTTGTAGCCGCCGGACAAGGTCGCGATCTGCGAATTGATGCCGATCACTTCGCCGCGCATATTGATCAGCGGGCCGCCCGAGTTGCCGGGATTGACCGCCACGTCGCTCTGGATCAGCGGCAGGTATTCGCCGGTGTCGCGCGACTTGGCCGAAATGATGCCGGCCGTGACGGTATTGTCGAGATTAAATGGCGAGCCGATGGCGATCACCCATTCGCCGACCCGGATCTTGTTGGAGTCGCCGATGGTCAGGCTGGGCAACTGCTGCGCTTCGAGCTTGAGCACGGCCACGTCGGAGCGCTTGTCCGAGCCGAGCACCTTGGCCTTGAATTCGCGCCGGTCGGTCAGGGTGACCAGCACTTCGTCGGCGCCATCGACGACGTGCGCGTTGGTCAGCACGAACCCGTCGGCCGAGACGATAAAGCCCGAGCCGACCCCGCGCTGGACTTCTTCCTCTTGCGGCTGCTGGGGCGAGCGCCGTCCGCGCGGATCCTGGCCGCGCGGCACCGCGCCGCCGAAGAAGCGGCGCAGGAATTCCTGCATTTCCTCTTCATTGGGACTGCCCTGCCCCTGCTTGAGCTTTTCGGTGGTGCGGATATTGACCACCGCCGGCCCGACCTTGTCGATCAGGTCGGTAAAGTCGGGCAAGCCCTTGACCAGCGGCGCCCCGGCGGCGGCGGCAACGGCGGCCGCGCCCGCAGTGGGGACGAAGGCCAGGGCCGAAGCGGTGATAAACAGGGAAGATAGCAGCTTGTTGCCAGCGGAAAGTGTCATGGTCATCGGAGTGGGGAATCGGAACAAAGATTGACGTTATGGTAAGCCAAAACGCCATCCTTGTCGCGGCGTGCCGCGCGGGGCGGGTGGCAAGCGGCTTTTTTGCCGGAAAACGCCGCTTGCCGGCGCTGCAGCTCAGGAGGAGACCGAGGTAGTGGGCGGCTTGATCGTGGCGTCCGCCTTGGGGTCGGCGCCGCCGTCAGCCGCGCCGGCCGCGCCGGCCTCCAGGTCCGCGCCACCGGCTTTGGGCTCGACGTCGGCGGCGCCGTTGGCGGCCGCCTTGACCACGGCGATGGTGACCGCCGCGGCCCCCGGCGCGATGCTGGCCTCGGCGGCGGCGCCGCTGATGTCGAGCGCGTCGAGGGGCTCGCGCGGCGCCGGGGCGAGCGCCTGGCCATCAAGGTCGAGCGGCGATTCGCTGATCGCGCCGGCACTGGCGCCGGCGGACTCGCCCGGCGCCGCGCCGATCCCGGTCACCGGCCCGGCCGCGCCAGCGGCGACCGCCAGCGGCGTGACCGCCGGGGCGCGCCGCGCGAATGCCTCGGGCGGGGTGCGCAGCAGGCGCTTGGCCGGAGCCGGCTCGGCGGCCAGGCGCGCGGCCAGCTTGTCGGCAAAACCGGCCGACAGGTGAGGCGCGCCCTGCTCGCGGATGACGTCGCGGATGCGGTGGTAGGCATGCCATGCATGTTCGCCCTCGGCCGAGCGCAGCGCGTCGTCGGGAAGCGTGGAAGGCGCCAGTTCGTGGTCGCTGAATGCCGAGATCTGCTCCCGGATGGTTTTCGGGGTGTCCATCGATATTTCCATCACTGTAAGTGTGACCAAAAGTTAACCGATTAGAGCGATCATTGCTACACCTAACGTCGTTTGTCAACCGGATAGTCGAGCAAGGGCCTCAACTTGTCGGCGATGACTTCGCGCGCCCGGAAGATCCGGCTGCGCACGGTTCCGATAGGACAGGACATGACTTCGGATATTTCCTCGTAACTCAAGCCTTCAATTTCGCGCAGGACAATCGCGGTCCGCAATTCCAGCGGCAATGCTTCCATCGCGGCATTGACCGTGTACGCGATCTGCTTGCTTGCCAACACCGATTCCGGCGTGTTGATGTCTCGCAAACTTTCCGCATCGTCAAACGCTTCGGCGCGCTCGGCATCGGCCTCGGTCGAGGTCGGCGCACGCCTGCCCTGGGTGACGAGAAAATTCTTCGCCGTATTGATTCCGATCCGGTACAACCAGGTATAAAACGCGGAATCCCCCCTGAAATGCCGCAAGGCGCGATACGCCTTGATAAATGTTTCCTGCACAACGTCCTCGGCCTCGGCCGGATCATGCACCAGGCGCGACACCAGCCGCATCAGCCTGCGCTGATATTTGCTGACAAGCAGGTCGAACGCCTGCCTCTCGCCAGCCTGGACGCGCTCAACCAGCAGTTGATCACACTCGCGTTCTGTCGTCACTGACCCTGCCCTCTTGGCTGCGGCAGCGAACCGTCCCTATGACTATAGAGTTGGCCGCTTGCAATAAGTTCAAAGTATTTTGTTATTTCCGACAAATTGTTTGTCCCGTCCGGCAATGGCCCGTACAGCGACCGATAAAGCCCGGAACTGCTCGCGGGGCACGCTGTCCGGCCAGATGAGCTGCACAGTGATGCGCTCGCCGGTGGGTGAACCCAGCAGCAGGAGCAGGCTGTACGGCCAAATAGTCGATCCGGGAAGCAATTGCAGCACATCCGCTTGCGCCGGTACTGCGCTCAAGCTCTGTTGTACCGTCAGGCGAATCTCGCCGAGTCCAGAAATATCAATCCTGCGCCGCTTTTCCCCCTGCTTCGATGCACTCCATGCAAGCAATGCTGCCACGGCGCAAGCCAAGGCGGACACTGCCGTCCAAACGCCGGCCGCGCCCATGCCCGCGGCCCAGCGCGAGACGAGCGCAAGAGCCACAGCCAGATTGAGCGCGGCGTAGCCAAGCAGGACCAGGCGCAACAAGCGCGACGGCCTGATGCAGGCGGAAACCGCAATCGACATAATCAGTAGGAAAGGTGCTGCGGGGCGCCAGCGCGTAACGATGCACTGGGCAAATCGGACCCCGGCGAGTGCCGCCGGCGTTTCATCGACGCCCACACTTGAGACAAGTGCGGGCGCCGAAAGTTCATGCTATGACGCGAATATTTTCCTGCGCGTCATTGCACCGTGGATAGAGCGAACCAGGCAGCTTACGCCTTGCCGAACACCAGGGTGCCGTTGGTGCCACCGAAGCCGAACGAGTTCTTCACCGCGATGTCGATCTTCATCTCGCGCGCCGTGTTGGCGCAGAAGTCCAGGTCGCAAGCGGGGTCCTGGTTGAAGATGTTGATCGTCGGCGGCGAGATCTGGTGATGCATCGCCAGCACAGTCAACACCGCTTCCAGGCCGCCGGCGCCGCCCAGCAGGTGGCCGGTCATCGACTTGGTCGAATTGACCACCAGCTTGCCGGCATGCTCGCCGAAGGTCTTCTTCAGGCCCTGCACTTCGGCCACGTCGCCCTGCGGCGTCGAGGTACCGTGCGCATTCACATAATTGACCTGGTCGGTGTTAATGCCGGCGTTGGCCAGGGCCGATTGCATGCAGCGGCTCGCGCCACTGCCGTCTTCGACCGGGGCGGTCATGTGATAGGCGTCGGCGCTCATGCCAAAACCGAGCAGTTCGGCGTAGATTTTCGCGCCGCGCGCCTTGGCGTGCTCATACTCTTCGAGCACCATCACGCCGGCGCCTTCGCCCAGCACGAAGCCGTCGCGGTCGCGGTCCCACGGCCGCGAGGCGGTGGCTGGATCGTCGTTGCGCGACGACAGCGCGCGTGCCGAGGCGAAACCGCCCAGGCCCAGCGGCGAGATGGTCGCTTCGGCGCCGCCGGCGATCATCACGTCGGCGTCGCCATACTCGATCAGGCGGCCAGCCGCGCCGATGCTGTGCAGGCCGGTGGTGCAGGCCGTGACGATGGCCAGGTTCGGACCGCGCAAGCCGTACTCGATCGACAGGTTGCCCGAAATCATGTTAATGATCGAGGCCGGGACGAAGAATGGCGAAATGCGGCGCGGGCCGCGCTTGCTGTAATCTTCCTTGGTGTCTTCGATCAGCGGCAAGCCGCCGATGCCGGACCCGACGATCACGCCGATGCGGTCGGCATTTTCTTCGGTGACCACCAGTCCGCTGTCGCGCATGGCTTGCATGCCCGCCGCCATGCCGTAATGGATAAACGTATCCATGTGGCGGGCATCCTTGGCCGAGATGTAATCCTCGATATTGAAACCCTTGACTTCGCCCGCGAAGTGGGTCGAAAAAGGCTGCGCATCAAACCTGGTGATGTTGGCAATGCCCGACTTGCCGGCCAGTGCGGCGTTCCACGTGTCGGCAACCGTGTTGCCGATAGGTGAAACGGCGCCCAGCCCGGTAATGACGACACGACGATTTCGTGAACGGCTCAAGCGATTCTCCCGAGAAAAATTGTAAAACTTAGGCCTTGACGTGCGCCGTAGCGTAGTCGATCGCCTGTTTCACGGTGGTGATTTTTTCAGCTTGTTCGTCAGGGATTTCCATTTCGAATTCGTCTTCCAGCGCCATCACCAGTTCGACCGTGTCGAGGGAATCAGCGCCGAGATCGTCAACGAACGAGGATTCGATTTTGATGTCTACTTCTGCAACGCCCAGTTGCTCAGCGACGATTTTTTTAACGCGTTGTTCGATATCCGACATGTTATGGCTCCATTGTGTGTGTTACGGAAAGTGCGCGCATTTTATCAGGTTTGCGCGGCGAAAAACTAATTTCGGTGTCTGCCGCAAATTCCACCGAACGTACTGCTAAATGACGAGAATTCCCTCCATTCTCTCCGTGCGCAGGCCCGCAAATGGGAGCGGACAAAGGGATGTCAACATCAATTCATATACATGCCGCCATTCACGTGCAGGGTCGTGCCCGTGATATACGCCGCCTGCGGCCCCGCCAGGAAGGCGACCGCGTGCGCGATATCTTCCGGCGCGCCCAGGCGTCCCAGCGGAATCTGCGTCAGCAGCCCGGTATGCTGCTCGGCACTCAGCGCGCGGGTCATATCGGTATCGATAAAGCCGGGGGCGATGCAGTTCACCGTGATATTGCGGCTGCCGATTTCACGCGCCAACGCCCGGCTCATGCCGGCCACGCCGGCCTTGGCCGCCGCGTAATTCATCTGGCCCGCATTGCCGGCCGAGCCGACCACCGAGGTGATATTAATGATACGCCCATGTTTCGCTTTCATCATGCCGCGCAGGACCGCGCGCGACAGGCGCCCCACGGCCGACAGGTTGGTGGCGATGACGCTGTCCCATTCCTCGTCTTTCATGCGCATAGCCAATTGATCTTGGGTAATACCGGCATTGTTGACCAGGATCGACAGGCTGCCGAAGTCCTTTTGCACCTCGTCGATGGTGGCGGCGCAGGCCGCCGCGTCGGTCACGTTGAGCACGGCGCCCTTGCCGCCGAACTCGGCCAGGTAGGCGGTGATCGCCTGCGCGCCGCTCTCGGTGGTGGCGGTGCCGACCACCTTGGCGCCCTGGCGGGCCAGTTCGAGGGCGATGGCCTTGCCGATGCCGCGCGACGCGCCCGTTACCAGGGCGACTTGATTTTCCAGATTCATTGAGATCCTTTATGCTGACGTTCTGCGATACTGCGCTTAACAGCTTACGCCTGATTGAGACTGCTCAATACGCGCTCGAGCGAAGCCTGGTCGACCAGCGCCTCGCCCACCAATTGCGCATCGATGCGCTTGGCCATGCCGATCAGCACCTTGCTCGGCGCCGATTCGATCACCTGGGTGACGCCGCCGGCCGCCATTTTCTGCATGGTTTCGACCCAGCGCACCGCGCCGGCCGCCTGGCGCACCAGCGCATCCTTGATCGCGTCGGGATCGTTCAGGATAGCCACGTCGACGTTGTTGATCAAGTCGATCCGGGGCGCCGCGAACGGCACGTCTTTCAGGTAGTCGCGCAGGCGGTCCGATGCGGGTTTCAGCAAGGACGAATGGAACGGCGCCGACACCGCCAGTTTCATGGCGCGCTTGGCGCCCTTGGCCTTGGCCAGTTCGCAGGCGCGCTCGACGGCGCCATTGTGGCCGGCGATCACGATCTGGGTCGGTTCGTTGAAATTGACGGCCTCGACCACTTCGGCCGGATTGGCTGCCGCCGCTTCGGCGCACAGCGCGCGCACCTGGTCGGCCGGCAGGCCGAGAATGACGGCCATGCCGCCCTGCCCGACCGGCACCGCTTCCTGCATGGCCTGGGCGCGAAAGCGCACCAGCGGCACCGCATCCTTGAAGGCGATCACGCCGGCCGCGACCAGGGCCGAATACTCGCCCACGCTGTGCCCGGCCACCACCGACGGCACGGCGCCGCCGGCCGCGATCCAGGCGCGGTACACGGCCACCGAGGCGGTCAGCATGATCGGCTGGGTGTTGGTGGTCAGGTCCAGCTCTTCCTTGGGACCGTCGGCGATGAGCTTGCCGAGGTCGAAGCCGAGCGCTTCGCTGGCTTCGGCGATGGTCTGTTCGACCACCGGGTTGCCGGCGAAGCCGTTCAACATGCCGATGGCTTGCGAACCCTGACCGGGAAATACGAACGCGAATTTACTCATGGAATGATGTCCTCCTGTTTTGTTTTTATGGTGGCATCCGCACCAAGGACTGCTGCGGGCAAAAATCGGTTGGCGCAGCCCGCAGGCTGCGCCCGGCCCTTACATGCGCACCAGCACGGCGCCCCAGGTAAAGCCGCCGCCGACGCCTTCCATCATGACGGTCTCGCCAGCCTTGATGCGGCCGTCGCGCACGGCAATGTCGAGCGCCAGCGGAATCGAGGCGGCCGAGGTATTGCCATGCTGGTCGACCGTGACCACCATTTTGCCTAACGGCAAGCCGAGCTTTTTGGCCGTGCTTTTCATGATGCGGATATTCGCCTGGTGCGGCACCAGCCAGTCGACCTGGCCGGCCGTCATGCCGGCATGTTCCAGCACTTCCTTGGCCACCTGTTCGAGCACGGTCACGGCCAGCTTGAAGACGGCCGGGCCATCCATGTACAGGAAGCCGCTGCCGGCGATCACGCCGCCGGCCAGGGTGCCCGGCACGCTCAGGATGTCGGAATAGCGGCCGTCGGCATGCAATTTGGTCGAGAGGATGCCCGGCTCGTCCGAGGCGGTCAGGACGATGGCGCCGGCGCCGTCGCCGAACAGCACGCAAGTGGTGCGGTCGTTAAAATCGAGAATCCGCGAAAACACTTCGGCGCCGATCACCAGCACATTCTTGTGCGCGCCCGACTTGATGAAGGCGTCCGCCACCGACACCGCATACACGAAGCCGCTGCAGACGGCCTGCACGTCGAAGGCGGCGCTGTTGTTGTGCATGCCGAGCTTGCGCTGGACGATGCAGGCGGTGCTGGGAAAGCTGCCGTGAAAGTCCGGGGTCGAACTGGCCACGATGACGAGGTCGATTTCCTCGGCATGCTTGCCGGCCATTTCGAGCGCCTGCCGGGCGGCCGCGACCGCCAGGTCGGAGGACAATTCGTCGGGCGCTGCGTAATGCCGGTTCGAAATGCCGCTGCGCGAGACGATCCACTCGTCCGAGGTTTCGATGCCCTTGGCCGCCAGTTGCTCGGTCAGGTCGCCGTTGGAGACGCGCTTGGCCGGCAGATAGCTGCCGGTGCCGATAATTTTGCTGTACAAGGTCATGCTGGCCGTCCTACGAGTGGGTTATTCCTGGCACTTCCGGGTCAGGCGTGCGGGGCATTAACTCGGTGATCATGGCCGAGAGCTGCTCCTGCACATTGTATTTTGCCGCGTCGAACGCCCTTTTGATCGCCCACTCATACGAGTAGGCATCGGCGCCGCCATGGCTCTTGAACACCAGACCGCGCAAACCGAGCAGGCTGGCGCCGTTGTAGCGCGACGGATTGAAGGTGTTGGAAAATTTCTTCAACGCGCCTTTCCCGATCAAGGCGGCCAGCATGGTCAGCGGAGTGCGCTTGAACTCGGTGGTGAGGGCGTCCTTGACGAAGCGGCCCAGGCCCTCGGCCGCCTTGAGCGTGACGTTGCCGACGAAACCGTCGCACACCACGATGTCGGTGGTGCCCTTGAAAATATCGTTGCCCTCGACATTGCCGAAGAAATTCAGGGCGCCGCGTTCATGGTCTTCGCGCAGCAGCTTGGCGGTGGCCTTGACCACTTCATTGCCCTTGATTTCTTCGGTGCCCACATTGAGCAGGCCAATGGTGGGACGCTTGATGCCTTCCATGGCCGAGACCAGCACCGACCCCATGATGGCGAACTGGTGCAGGTGATGCGGCTCGCAGTCGACGTTCGCGCCCAGGTCCAGCATGTAGGTCGGGCCGTTTTTCTGGTTAGGAAGGATCGAGCAAATGGCGGGACGGTCGACCCCGGCCATGGTCTTGAGCACATAGCGCGAGACCGCCATCAGGGCGCCGGTATTGCCGGCGGACACGCAGGCCTGGGCCTTGCCGTCCTTGACCAGCTCGATCGCCACGCGCATCGACGAATCCTTCTTGCGGCGCAGCGCGATGTCGATGGGATCGTCCATCGTCACCACTTCCGAGGCATGCAGGATGGACAGGCGCGGATGGCTGTCGGCTTTGTGCTTTTTAAGTTCTGCGCGCAACTCGTCCTGCAGGCCGACCAGAATCAGTTCTGCTTCAGGTTCGCTGGAAAGGAAAGAAAGTGCTGCGGGGATAGTAACTGAGGGGCCATGATCGCCGCCCATGCAGTCAATGGAAATTTTAATTGTCATTTTGTGGATTCGTACCGCGACTCAACAGCGTGTGGCGGCAGGATGCGATCTGTATGTGGACGAACGCCAAGCAGAGTCTGCGTAATTCGAAATGACGGTGTGCAAAGCTGGTTTGCAGCCGGGGACAAAGAAAAAGCGGTGCGACGCACAAAAAAGTCGTTGCACCGCTTTTATCTTACTCAAACTAAAACGTCGATTACTCGTCGTTTTTGGTTTTGAGAACTTTGCGACCACGGTAAAAGCCGTTAGGGCTGATGTGGTGACGCAGGTGCGTTTCACCGGTGGTTGGCTCGATGCCCAGTTGTGGCGCGACCAGGAAGTCGTGCGAACGGTGCATACCGCGCTTCGAAGGGGATTTCTTGTTTTGCTGAACAGCCATGATGACTCCTAATACATAAGTTCTAAAATTCTAACACAATCGATCAGCAAATACATGCGAATCGAGTATCCCAGCGGCAAAATTTCTTACCGACATGTTTAACGCCGACCTACCTTTTACTACCAATGCCATACTCGACTACAACACGCGTTTGACACGTTCTTGACTACTGCTTGTTCTGTATTTCAGCCGCCCGCGGCTTCCGGCTATTCCGGCTTGAGGTTCTTCAGCCCCGCAAACGGCGATGGCTTGTCGGACTTGACCGCATCGAGCAGCTTGCTGTCCGGGCACACGTCGTGCTTGGGCACTTGCGGCAGGGCCAGCAAGGCCTCGTCCTCGAACAGGTCGCGCACATCGCATTCGCGGCTGCCGACGATGACGTCGATGCTCTCGTCGCCCAGGATCCCTTCGATCTCGTCCGCATGCTCGTCATCCTTGCCGAGCATTAGCACGGTGGACGAATCCATCTCGTAAGCGAACGGGGCCAGGCAACGCTGGCATACCAGCTGGACCGTGCCGGAAACCGACAAGCTCAACTGCGGATAGCCCAACTTGCTGGTCGACCCATCGATGGTCCAGGCGATCTGGCCCGACTGGTCGGCACAATCCTTGTTCAACCGGCTCATTTCAGCGACAGGCGTGACGCCTTCGCGATGGCCGTTGCTTCGACAAAACTCAAAAGCGTCGATGACAAAAGCACTCATTGCAGAAATTTTCCCCGGAAAACCTGCGATAATAACAGGCTTCTCGTTATGGAGTCAAAGACTTAGCGCGATTATTTGGGCAAGGACCCGCGCGCTGTTGCTGGCGCGTACACGCCGCGCCCGCCACATGAATCCCGCTGCGCCCGCTTGTAGGGACAGCCAACAGGACTGAAGTACGACATGATACCAACTTCCAGCGCACCGCGGCTAATTCTTGCATCGGGTTCCGCCTACCGGCGCGAATTACTTGAGCGCCTGCGCCTGCCGTTCGACGTGCTGGTGCCCGATATCGACGAAACGCCGCTGGCCGGCGAACTGCCCGAAGCGACCGCCCTGCGCCTGGCACGCGCCAAGGCCGAAGCGGTGGCGGCGCGCGCGCCCGGCAGCGTCGTCATCGGCTCCGACCAGGTCGCCACGCTCGACGGCGCCCAGATCGGCAAGCCCGGCGACCACGCCAACGCCCTGCTGCAACTGCAAACCATGCGCGGGCGGCGCGTGGTGTTCCACACGGCGCTATGCCTGTGGGATGGCCGCTCCGGCACGGCGCAGGTGGAGAGCGTGCAAACATTCGTCACCGTGCGCGACCTGCCCGACGCCGAACTCGACGCCTATCTGCGCATCGAACAACCCTACGATTGCGCCGGCAGCGCCAAGAACGAAGCGCTCGGCATCGCCATTTTGGAACGCATCGACAGCACCGACCCGACCGCCCTCACCGGCTTGCCCCTGATCGCCCTGACCGGCATGCTGCGGCGCGCCGGTTTTACCTTTTTTACACAGTGAGCATTATGTCCGGCACCTTATATCTGATCCCCAACACCCTCGGCGCGGCCGACCCGGCCGACGATGCGCTGGCGCACATCATCCCCGAGCAAGTCCAGGCCCTGACCGCGCGCCTCGATTACTTTGTCGCCGAAAACGCCAAGACCGCGCGCGGCTTCCTGAAACTGATTGCGCTGCGCCATCCACTGGCCAAGACCTTGCAGGAAATCGAGATTGCCGAACTGAACGTGAATACCCCGGCGCAAGCGCTGGCCGGTCTGCTGGAGCCCCTGTTGGCCGGGCGCGATGCCGGCCTGATCTCGGAAGCGGGCGTGCCGGCGGTGGCCGATCCCGGCGCCGACCTGGTGCGTCTGGCGCACGAGCGCGGCATCCAGGTGCGACCGCTGGTCGGACCGTCCTCGCTGCTGCTGGCCGTGATGGCGAGCGGCTTGAACGGGCAAAGTTTTGCTTTCAACGGCTACCTGCCCACCGACGCCGCCCTGCGCACCAAGCGCATCAAGGAGCTGGAAGCGCGTTCGCGCGCGGAAAAGCAGACCCAGCTGCTGATCGAAACGCCCTACCGCAACGGCGCCATGCTCGAAGCGCTGGTCGGCGCCTGCCAGCCGGGCACCTTGATCTGCGTCGCGACCGATTTGAGCTTGCCGACGGAATCGATCCGCACCTTGAACGGCGGCAAATGGAAATCGCTGCTGGCGGCCGGCAAGGGGCCGGATTTCCACAAGAAGCCGACGGTGTTTTTGCTGCTGGCGTAATCAGGATGGGCTGGACGGCCGCTGGCGCCGCCTTCCGGCCCAGCACCACATAGCTTGCTCAAGTCACCAGTTCATTGACCCAGCCAAACGCTTCCAGCTCGATCTCGCGCATGGTCTTGGCGCTCAAGCCAAGCGTCTTGAGCGCCCTGGCCAGTTCCGTGCCGCGCCTGGGGTTGTCGACCAGTTCGACCACCTTGAGCATCTCGCCCAGCACGCCTTCGCGCTCGAGCAAGGCGGCGCGCACTTCGTCGGCCACCACCACGGTGTTGAGAATATCCTGCATCGACATCGAAAACAGCGCATCCATCAGCGACATGATGCCCACCGTGAAGCCGGCCTCGGCGCTGACGCGGCGCTCGGGCGGCACTTTCCGCGTCATCAACTCCATCAGCTTGCCGCGCGTGGTGGCCATCTGCAGCAACGGCGACGTGAGTTCGACCGCCCCACCCGGCTTGGCGTACAGCAAAATCTGCAGCCAGCGCTGCAATTGCTGGCGCCCCAGCACGTACAGCGCTTCGCTCAGCGAATCGATGCGCCGGCGCGCGCCCGCCGCCGGGGTGTTGACCAGGCGCAGCAGGTTCAGGCTGATCAGGGCGTCGCGCTTGACCGCGCGCTCGATCTCGGCATTGCCGGCGTCGGAATTGATCAGGTCGAGCAAGCGCAGGATGACCAGTTCCGACGGCGCGATCTTCTTGCCGCTGAGGATGGCCGGGCGCGCAAAGTAATAACCCTGGAAATATTCGAAGCCGAGCGCCATGCACATCTCGAACTCCTCGACCGTCTCGACCTTTTCGGCCAGCAGCTTTTTATGCCGCCCGTTCAGGGCCGCCACCAGCTTGGGCAGGTCGGCCGCCGCCACCGCCTGCACGTCGACCTTGATGATGTCGACCAGGTCGACCAGCTTGCGCAGGTCGTCGGACTCTTCCACCACATCGTCGAGGGCAAAGGTGAAGCCAAAGCCCTTGAGCTCGGCCACGCGGGCGACCAATGCCGGGGTGGCCTGGACGGTTTCCAGAATTTCGAGGATGACCTTGTCGTGCGGCAGGAAGCGCACGAAGTCGCTCATCAAGACGATGTCGTCGACATTCACGAACGCCAGGCGCTCGCCGACCACCTTGGCCATGCCCAGCTGGGAAGCGTGCGAAATCACGGCCGCCGTGGCGGCGGCGTGATCGGTTACATTCGCGTCGCCACCATTGGCGCTGCGAAACAAAAGTTCAAAGGCAACCAGTCGCTGGTTACGTCCGAGAATCGGTTGGCGCGCGAGAAAAAAATCGTCGGACGGCAGCGCCAGCTCGGCCACGGTGTCAATAGGCATGGGAAATCCGGAAAACAGGCGCGCCAACAACGGCGCCCTGCGATGACTATACTACGAAGGACGGCGTGGACCGCTGTTGCGTGGACCGGTCGGACGGGCGCTCTTGCCCGCTGTGCCAGCCTCGGCAGGGCGCGCACTCTTGCGCGTGACCCCGGCTTCGGTGGGACGGGCGCTCTTGCCGGCCGCGGCGGCGGCAATGCTGGAGCGCTTGACCGCCGGCGCGCGTGGTGCGCCGGCCGCCGCGCCGGGGGTGCCGGCGGGCGCTTGCCCGGGCAGGCGCAGGCTGCCGGTGCCGGCGGTCGGGCTGGCCTTGCGGGCGTTACCGACCGGCATGCGCGCAGCGCCATTGGCGCCGGTACGGGCGGCAGCCGTGCCGGTCACTTGCGTGCCTTTTTCGATCACGTAGGTGGCGTCGGCATTCTTGCCCAGCACTTGTACCAGGTAAGGCATCACCTGGCGCAAGGTCGGCTCGAGCGTGTAGGGCGGATTGAGAATGAACATGCCGCTGCTGTGCAGGCCGAAACCATCCGGGCCCGGGGTGGTGATGGTCAGGGTGACATTGAGCCAGTCCTTGGCCGCCAGGCGCTTGAGCTTGTCGGCGAACTGGCGCGATTCCATGCGCTGCAGCACCGGATACCAGACCGCGTAGATGCCCGACGGGAAGCGCACCAGCGCATCGTCGAGCGCATCGCGCACCTTGCGGTAATCCTGCTTGTCTTCGTAGGGCGGGTCGATCAGCACCAGCGCGCGGCGCGAGGGCGGCGGCAACAAGGTCTTGAGGGCGTGGAAACCGTCGCCGCGTTCGATCAGCACGCGCCGGCCGCGCGCGCTCGGGCGCTCGCCCTGGGCGGCGGCGTGCTCCGCCACCTTGCGGAAATTGTCGGCCAGGATCTTGCTGTCGGCCGGATGCAGTTCGAACAGGCGCAGGCGGTCGTGCTCGCGCATGACCTTGTCGGCGCAGTACGGCGAACCCGGGTAGTAGCGCATCTTGCCGCTCGGATTGAGTTCCTTGATCAGCTTGACGTACTCGGCCAGCGGCTTGGGCAGGTCGTTACGCTCCCACAGCGGGCCGATGCCGGTTTCGTATTCGGCGTTCTTGGACGCGTAACCGCCATCGAGCGCATACACGCCGGCACCGGAGTGGGTGTCGATATAGGTGTAGGCCGTGTCTTTCTGATTCATGTACTCATGCAGCTGAATCTGCACGAAATGCTTCAGGACGTCGGCGTGATTACCCGCGTGAAAGGCGTGGCGGTAGCTCAACATAACGTGGGAATTCCATAAAAAAGGGGGATCTGGGACGCCATTATCTCCTATAAAGAGGGATTCGACGCAAAAAGCGCGCAAATGCACAACGCCCTCCCCCTTGTCCGCGCGCCGTGAGCATGCCGCGAACAAGGGGGAAGGCGCTGTGCGTTTGCACCCGCGGGGGCGCGCGACGGCCCTTGTCCGGGCAACTGTGCCGGCCGTCGCGCTGGCGGCGCTCCTTCTGGAAGCGTCGCGGATCAATAGCTTTTAGGCTACTTTCTTTTCGTCGAAGAATTGTTCATCTTCGGTCGAACCATGCAGCGCGGTGGTCGAGCTCTGGTTTTGCTGGATGGTCTGGGTGACGGCGTCGAAGTAGCCGGTACCGACTTCGCGCTGGTGCTTGACGGCCGTAAAGCCCTTGTCGGCGGCGGCGAATTCGGCTTCCTGCAGCTCGACGAAGGCCGACATCTGACGGCGCGCATAGCCGTGCGCCAGGTTGAACATGCCGTAGTTCAGGGCGTGGAAGCCGGCCAGGGTGATGAACTGGAACTTGTAACCCATGGCGCCCAGTTCTTTCTGGAACTTGGCAATGGTGGCGTCGTCCAGGTTCTTTTTCCAGTTGAACGATGGCGAGCAGTTGTAGGCCAGCATCTTGCCCGGGAACTTGGCGTGTACGGCGTCGGCGAACTGCTTGGCGAAAGCCAGGTCCGGCTTGCCGGTTTCGCACCAGACCAGGTCGGCGAACGGGGCGTAGGCGATGGCGCGCGAAATGGCTTGCTCGATGCCCGGACGGACTTTATAGAAGCCTTCCACGGTGCGCTCGCCGGTGCAGAATTCACGGTCGTTGTCGTCCACGTCGGAAGTCAGCAGGTCGGCCGCTTCGGCGTCGGTGCGGGCGATCACCAGGGTCGAGGTGCCCATCACGTCGGCCGCCAGGCGCGCCGCGGTCAGCTTTTCGACGGCTTCCCGGGTCGGCACCAGCACTTTGCCGCCCATGTGGCCGCATTTCTTGACCGATGCCAGCTGATCTTCGAAGTGAACGCCGGCGGCGCCCGCGTCGATCATCGACTTCATCAGTTCGTAGGCGTTGAGCACGCCGCCGAAACCGGCTTCGGCATCGGCGATGATCGGTGCGAAGTAATCGATGTCATCCTTGCCTTCGGACCATTGAATCTGGTCGGCGCGCTGGAAGGTGTTGTTGATGCGGCGCACAACCAGCGGCACCGAGTTGGCCGGGTACAAAGATTGGTCGGGATACATTTCACCGGCCACGTTGGCGTCGCCCGCAACTTGCCAGCCGGACAGGTAGATGGCTTTCAAGCCGGCCTTGACCTGCTGCATGGCCTGGTTGCCGGTCATGGCGCCGAGGGCGTTGACGAAAGGCTCGTTGTTCACCAGGTCCCACAGTTTTTCGGCGCCGCGCTTGGCCAGCGTGTGCTCGATCGTCAGCGAGCCGCGCAGGCGTACCACGTCCGCCGCAGTGTAGTTACGTACAACACCTTTCCAGCGCGGGTTGGTGTCCCACTCTTTTTGCAGTTCTGCTACTTGCTGTTCACGAGTTGCCATGGTGTTCTCCTAATTGAAAGCCGTTTAAGAAATGAAATGCCTTGAACAAATGATAGACCGTTTTGCGCGCTGCAACAACACTCTTATATAAGACATATAACTAAATTTAATTCCTTATATATCAATGACTTGAAATCAAGTTTTCATGATGCGGTATGGAATTTCTCTAAATGAAAGATCGCAATGGTGCAAACGCACCACGTCATTTCACATTGTGAAATACCCTCCACGCCTGATGAAATCCGGCAGCCTTTTTGCGGCGCGGATGCTGACCGGCGGCAGGGCGCGCCCGCACGCGCACCAAAATAGGGCATCAGGTGTTGCACAGAAGACACACGGGGGTATAATACTCACGAAAAACAACAGGAATCGCGCGAAAACCCATGCTTCCCTTGGTACACCGTAGGATAATGTGCTCTCAGGCAATCCTTAATCACTGCCACCCGACGCACATGACGTCGCCAGGCAGATTGCGACGCACGCCATGGCGCACAGTGCAACTCCTGCCAACATTTCCTCATCCCCAACCCCTTGCGCCGAGGAGCGGGATGATTGTCAGATAAAAGCCCGGCACGCTGTTTAGTGTCGGCCCAGCAACCGGTATCTTGATGTCCGATACGCTGGCCGATCTGCCACGTCAAGCAGACCTACATTACGAATGCATCTCATGAACCCAAAATTTACTCTTAACATCTTCCACAAAGTACTCATCACCCTGCTCGCGGTGACCTTGATACCCCTGATTACCCTGTGGCTGGTCAGCAATAAGGCTGCGCAGAGCCAATTGACGAAGAATGTCTCGCAATCCCTGGTCCTGACCATGGATACCGTGGCCGACGGCATCGAAGCCTGGGACAGCACCAACGTGCGCGCCATGACCCAGGCCAGCAGCCTGGACGACATGATTTCCATGAAGGCCGAGTTGCAAAACCCGATCCTGTCGGTCACCGGCACCGCCTACGAATGGTCGTACCTGATGTTTACGGTCGCGCCGGACGGCGCCAACGTCGGCCGTAACGATGGCGGCGCCCTGGTGCCGTACGGCGACCGCGCCTACTTCCAGCAAGTCATCAAGGGCGCGCCGGTCGGCCGCCAGGTGGTCATGGGCAAGACCAGCGGCAAGCCGGCGCTGATCCTGGCCACCCCGATCAAGGACGCCAACGCCAACCTGGTCGGCGTGCTGGCCATGTCGATGTACCTGACCGATATTTCCAAGATCGTGACCGATATCCGCATCGGCGAAACCGGGCGCGCCATCCTGCTCGACGCCACCAACAAAGTCATCGCCCACGGCGACTCTTCCAAGGTGCGTACCGCGCTCCAGGATTTCAGCGCCTATCCGGCACTCAAGGTGGCCGGCCTGGCCGACGCCCCTGTCGTGTATTCCTCGGAAGACCGCCAGGTGATCGGTTTCATGCGCAAATTGCCGCAAGGCTGGACCTTGCTGGTTGAACAAGACTACGACGAAGCGTTCGCCACCATGAAGCGCATGGAAAAAGAGGCGCGCATCCTGATCGCGATCAGCATCGTGCTGGTCATCGCCATCGCGATTTTCCTCGGCAAGGCCCTGACCCGTCCGATCAACGAACTGACCACGATCGCCCGCCAGCTCAGCAATGGTGAATTGCAGGTCACCATCGCGCAGACCGAACGCGGCGACGAAATCGGCGCCCTGGCGCGCGCCATCGAACGGCTCGGCGTCAGTATTCAGCTGGCCATGGATCGCCTGCGCAAGAAGATCTGAGCGAGCCGGCGGCATGTTGCCGCCTGTTCTATCTTCAGCGAAGAAATTGTTGCATCGAAAACACAATACGAGATGATTCTCACGAATTACAACGAGAATTGCCCGAAAACCCATGCTTTTGGTAAAGACCGGTATAATAATGTGCTTACGAGCAACCCTAATACACTGCTGAAGATCGCGCTCCGATGTCGCTGAACAAGGGCGGCGCGCTCCATGACGGACAGTGCAATCCTTCCGACAGTGACCTCCGAATGTCCGATCCCGTTGCGCGCCAAGCGAACGGGATTGCCAGATACAAAAGTCCGACACCTTGCTTTAATGTCGGCCCAGCAATCGGTATCTTGATGTCCGATACGCTGGCCGATCTGCCACGTCAAGCAGACCTCTATTACGAAGGCGCAGTATGAACTCAAAATTTACTCTCAATATTTTTCACAAGGTACTGATTACCTTGCTCGCAGCCACATTGATCCCGCTGTGTACGCTGTGGCTGATCAGCGAAAGGGCGTCGCAACGCGAACTGACCGATAACGTGTCGCAAAGCCTGGTCCTGACCATGAACACCGTTGCCAACGGCATCAACGCGTGGGACGAGACCAATCTGCACGCCATGGGCCAGACCAGCCGCCTGTCCGACGTGGTGTCGATGAAGGCCGAGCGCCAGGTGCCGATCCTGAAGGCGACCGGCAAGGCCTACGAATGGTCGTTCCTGATGTTTACGATCGCGCCCGATGGCTCGAACACGGCCCGTAACGACGGCGGCGCCCCGATCAATTACGGCGACCGTTCGTACTTCCAGGCCGTGATGAAGGGCCAGCCGGTCGGCCGCCAGGTCGCGATCAGCAAAACCACCGGCAAGCCGGCCCTGATCGTGGCCACCCCGATCCGCGATGCCAACGCCGCCCTGGTCGGGGTGCTGGCGATGTCGATGAACCTGGCCGATATTTCCAAGATCGTGACCGATATCCGCATCGGCGAGACCGGCCGCGCGATCCTGCTCGACGCCGGCAACAAGGTCATCGCCCACGGCGACTCGTCCAAGGTGCGTACCGCGCTGCAAGATTTCACCGCCTACCCGGCGCTCAAAGTGGCCGGCATCGTCGACGCGCCGGTCGCTTATACCGCCGAAGACCGGAAAGTCATGGGTTTCATGCGTAAATTGCCACAAGGCTGGACTTTGCTGATTGAACAGGACTACGATGAAGCCTTCGCCACCATGCACAAGATGCAACGCGACGCGCGCATCCTGATCGCCGCGGCCGTGATCCTGGTCATCGGCGTCGCCATTTTCTTCGGCAAGGCCCTGACCCGTCCGATCAAGGAACTGACCGCGATTGCCGTTCAGCTCAGCAACGGCGAACTGAAAGTCAACATTCCGCAAACGGCCCGCGGCGACGAGATCGGTTCGCTGGCCCGTGCCATTGATCGTCTCGGCGTGAGCATCCAGCTGGCAATGGATCGCCTGCGTAAGAAGGTTTGATACCGATGAGAGGTTACTGATATGTCACAACCGGAATTCATGCCATTTATCGACGTGGTCGACCAGATCGCTGGCTTTTGCTCGCAGCGCGTCAGTGGGACTGCGTTGCTGATCAGCGACGACAACCGCATGGCCCAGGTTCACCTGCAAGGCGGCAAGATCGTCTTCATCCTGTGCCGCGGTCGCCGCGGCCGCGACGGCCTGGCGATCATGCGCACCATGAAAAATGCGCGCCTGACCCTGGACAAGGCCGGCGTCGTCAATGCCGACGGACTGGACTGGCCGACCGAGATCGTGCTGGGCTACCTTGACGGCACCCTGGACGACTTGCCGGGCACGGGCGTGCTGGGCGGGGCTGCGCCACGCGCGGAAGCCTCGGCCGCACGCCCGGCCGCCACGCCGGGCCTGACACCAGACATCAAGGCCACCTTGCAGCGTTGCCTGGTCAAGTATGTCGGCCCGATGGCCGAAATCGTCTGCGCCGACCACTTCGACGGCGCCACCGATGTGCGCGCCGTGGTCATGGCGTTGTCCAAGGAAATCCCCAACGAGGACCAGGCCGCCAAGTTCAAGGTCGACGTCGCCAAGGCGCTCGACATGCCGGCGTTCTGACGACACCTGCGCGCAGCGGCTGCGGCCGCCGCGCGCAGGCTGCTCGTACACGCTGCTTTGACGCCCTGGCCCGCTGTTTTCCGCTTTTCCGCGCCCCTCCCTCCCTGTCAGGCCAGCTTGCGCTGCGCCACCACGATGCCGTCGGCATCGGCATACAACCAGTCGCCCGGCTGCACCGCCACCCCGCTGACGCAGATGCGCACATTGCGTTCGCCCGCGCCCAGCTTGCTGCTCTTTTGCGGATGCGTACCCAGCGCGCGCACCCCGATGGCGCAGGCGTTGATTTCCTCGCTGTCGCGCACGCAGCCGTCGACCACGATGCCGCTCCAGCCATTGTTTTGCGCCAATAACGCCAGCTGGCCGCCGACCAGCGCGCGCCGCAGGCTGGCGCCGCCGTCGATCACCAGCACATTGCCGTTGCCGGGCGCTTCCAGGGTGGCGCGCACCAGGGCGTTATCTTCAAACACTTTTAATGTCGTCACGCTGCCGCAAAAGCGCAGGTGCTGGCCGTAGTGCCTGAACAGCGGCGGCAGCACGGCCATGCGGCCCTCTTCGAGCAGGTCGGGATGGTCGTCGCACAGGTCGGTGGTGGCAAAAGTCATGTCGGCTCGCTCGCAAAAGGTGAAATGGGAACAATTCTAAGCGATTGCCGCCGCCGCCCGTGTACGCGCCTGCCACTGCATGAAGTAGGACCATGCGAACGGCGTTCAGGTTCCTGCAAAAACAAGGCATTCGCGGCGCGCGTGATGTGTCACAAGCGAAACGCAGGGAGCGGCTGACGCGGCGACCGAAGCGCGCCATAATCGGCTCCTCTTTCTTGTCAGGGGGGCATGCATGCTCAGCACGCTGTCACAGCTCCGGCGCCTGTGGGACATTCTCGCCGCAATCGTCAAACTGCCGCTCGCTCACTTGCAATTCGACATGGCGCTCGCGCCCGCCGACGTGTGCGCCACCTACCGCAATTTCACCCGGCGCCATCCGCGCTACCGCATCATCGGCAACAAGACCATCGGCGCGGCCCTGCTCGACATCGGGCAATTCGCATCAAGCGCGCAGTACCGCGACTCGATCGGCGAGCGCAACTGGGGCGGTTTCTTCGCGCGGCGCGCCCAGGCACGCGGCTACCAGTTTACCCGCATCGAGCGCAACTGCTATGTCGACGACATCCACGCCATCAACCAGTCCATGCCCGAGCGCCAGGGCCGGCCCATGGCCGCCGGCTACCAGGACCGGGTAGCGCATTACACCGACCGCGAGAACTTCCGCTATGTCGGCGTGCTCGATGCGTCGGGCAAGCTGGTCGCGTACTGCGAACTGGGCATTTACGGCAACTTCGCCCTGTTCTCGCGCTTGCTCGGCTACCGCAACAACGATGGCGTCATGCACTTCATGATCGTCGAAATCGTCAGCATGCTGATCGCCGAGCGCAGCGTGCGCTACGCCATGTACGACACCTGGTTCGGCGCCTCCGAGGGACTGCGGCGCTTCAAGACCGTGCTCGGTTTCAAACCGTACCGGGTGCGCTACGCGCTGCTGGGCGTGGCCAGCCTGTGCCCGGTCACCTAGTATTCGGGCTCAGGCTTGCTTGAGCGCCGGCGCCCGGCTGCTCCCGCCCACGGTCAGGGCGGTGCCGATCGCCAGCACCTGGAACAGGGCGATGCAGCCGAACACCCAGGCCGGATGGCCCCGGTCCATCATGGCGCCGAACAGAAGCGGACCGAGCGCCAGGCCGCTGTCGAGGCCCGAGTACACGATGCCGAAGACGCGGCCGGTCGCATTTTTCGGCGCCGCGGCGCGAATGAGCAGGTCGCGCGAGGGACCGGCGACGCCGGCGGCCAGGCCGATCCCGCCCATCAGCACCACCGCCATCCAGCCCGGCACCACGGCCGCGCCCACCAGCAGCGCCATCAGCGCGGCGCAGACGAACGAGAACGCGATGGTGCGCTCGTGGCGCTTGGCGCGCGTCGCCAGAAAGCCGCCCAGCACCATGCCGGCGGCGGACGCGAGCATGTAGGCGGTGTAGGCGGTGGTGGCCGAGGCCAGCGAAATGCCGTACAGCGCCACCAGGCTGGCCGACGAAAAACTCTGGATCCCGCCCAGCGCAATGGCGGTCAGGAAAAAGAAGCCGAAGCTCATCCACACCGCCGGCAGCTTCATGAAGGCGAACGAGCCGTCCTGCGCCGTGCCGGCCGCTTGCACCGGGGCCGGGTCGGCGCGCAGGTGGGCGCGCTGGAAGAACAGCAGCGCCAAGGTGGCGAAGGGAATGGCGGCGGCCGACAACAGGGCGATGCGCCAGCCGGCCAGCGCGGCGATGCCGGCCAAAAACGCCGGCGCGGCCGCCCAGCCCAGGTTGCCGCTGATGCCGTGCAGCGAAAAGGCGTGGGCGATGCGGGCCCGGCTCACGCGCTGGTTCAGCAAGGTGTAGTCGGCCGGATGGAACACGGCGTTGCCCAGGCCGGCCAGCATCGACCCGGCCGCCAGCATCACATAGCTGTGCGCGCCCGCCAGCACCAGGGCCGCCGTGCCGAGCAGCGCCAGCCCGCAAAACAGCACGCGGCGCGCGCCGACCTTGTCCACCACGAAGCCGGACAGGGCCTGGCCGATGCCGGAGACCACGAAGAACAAGGTCATCAACAGCCCCAGCTGGGCATACGACAGCGCGAAGGCGGGCTTGAGCCACGGGAACAAGGCCGCCAGGATCAAGTGATAGAAGTGCGATACGCCGTGCGCCAGGCTGACCAGGCCGATGACGCGCGCATCGTCGCGCAGGGTGGGTGTATTCATAAAGCATCCTTAGTTGAGCAGATGTCAGTGTAAGCAAAAAGCCATCGACAGTTTTGAGACAGGAAGCCATACTTTGTCGCAATTCCGCCAAATGCATCCCGAGCCGACCGTGTCCCTGACCATCCTCACCCATACCCGCTGGCAAGCTCCTGATCTGGCGCCGACCCCGGCGCGGCCGGTACGCGCCCTCGCCCGCGACCTCGACATCACCCAGTCGCTCGATCCGCACCGGCATGCCTGGGGTCAGGTGACCTTCGCCCTGTCCGGGGTGCTGCGCGTGACCACGCCCGGCGCAAGCTGGATCCTGCCGCCGCTGCGCGCGATCTGGGTGGCGCCGGAGGTGATCCACTCGGTCCATGTGCTCGAAGATGCGCGCCTGCGCCCGCTCGGCATCCTGGCCGCGCGCGCCCCGTTCGAAGGCGATGAGTGCCGCGTGCTGGCCGTGTCGGCGCTGTTGCGCGAGCTGATCGTGGCGCTCGGCGAGACCGGCGCCGGTCCGCGCGAAACGCTGCTGGCCGAACTGATCCTCGACGAGTTGCCCGGCGCGGCCACGCGGCCGATGCGCGTGCCGCTGCCGCAGGACAAGCGCCTTGGCGCCCTGTGCGCGGCCCTGATCGACGACCCCGCCTCCCAGCTGACCCTGAGCCAGTGGGCGGCCCGGGTCGGCGCCTCCGAGCGCACCCTGACCCGCTTGTTCGAAAGCGAACTGGGCATGCGCTTCGGCCACTGGCGCCAGCAAGTGCGCCTGGCCCACGCGGCGCCGCTGATCGCGCGCGGCATGCCGCTCTCGCAGGTGGCCGGGGAGCTCGGTTACGCCAGCCAGTCGGCGTTTTCGGCGATGTTCAAAAAGACCTTCGGCAGCTCGCCATCGGCATTTTTCGCCGGCGACAGCGCCGCTTGAGCTTGCATCTTCTCTACGCGAACGGGCGCGGCGTGTTCCTGCCGGGCGAGGATGGCCGCTCGACCATGGCGCTCAAGGGCGACCTGGTGGGCGACATCATCGCGCGTTGAGCCGGTGCATCGGATCAAACACCGCGTCAAGTTCCTGTGCTGAACACCGTTGCAACAGTCCCATGCCGACAGAACGTTGTTCTCCCTCGGCGGGACCGGTGATGACCTTGTTGATATTGATGATTTTCGCTGTGCGCAAGTTGACTAGGATGCCGACATGCGTCCCCGGCTTGACAGTCATGGCCGCGGGCGCGGCAAAGCGAAGGCTGAGGTAATACGGCAGCACGCTTTCGTCGTGGTACCAGGACGCGCTGGCGCTCACCTGCGCCATCTGGCGTGACGGCAGCAGCGCCACGATGCAGCGCGGCAGCGTCGTCACGTGCCCACCGAGCTGCAGGATCACGCTGCCGACCGCTTGTTCCGCCCCTGGCGCGGCGAAGACCACGTTCATCCGGGCCGGCCCGTACTTGGCCGGAATCGTGTCCATCATTCCATCTGGAGAAAACTCAACGATGACATCGACGTGAGCGAGGCAGGCGCCGCTGCTTCCCATCAATGCGCCCAGCAACAGCAGTTGGTGCAGTTTCATGTGGTTCTTTCTGTTCATTGCTTGGAGAGCTTGCGCAGATGGATCCTGGCCGCCGGGTCGAACACCGCGTCCAGGTCCTGCGGCGGGCAGATCGCCGCGATGTCCAGGCTGACGTAACGGCGACTTCGTTCCTCGCCATCGATGGTGAAGGTGTGGATGTCGGCCAGCTTGGCCGTGCGCACATCGAACAACATGACGACCGGGTCCGCGCGCCGGCTCGCCGCGACTGCCTCGGGAGCGACAAAGGTGAGGCTGAGCCTGGACGGACCGCTTTCCTCATGGTTCCAGGCTTGTGCGGCGCTGATCTGCGCCATCTGGCGCGATGGCAAGCGTTCGACGAGGCAGGCCGGCAGCGTGGTCACGCGCGCGCCGAGCCGCAGCGTGACGCTGGCGACGCAGGGCGTGGCCCCCGGCGCGGCGAATGCCACATCGAGCTGGCCGGGTCCGAACGCCTCCGACAGATCGAGGGTTCCCGACGCCGGCGCGACAGGGAGACGGTCTTGTTGCGCCAGGCAGGTACCAGGGCTTCCCGTCAGCGCCAGCATCAACAGCAGGTGATTCAGTTTCACATGGTCCTTTCTGGTCATTGCCCGGCCAGCTTGCGCGCGGCAATCGCGAGATAGCGCGCATCGCCGTAGGCCAGGTGCTCGCAATACGCCGACCAGCACAGCTTGACGACGTGCGCATCGGTAGCCCGCGCAGCTTGCGCCATGCAGGCATGCCAGTCAATCTCCGAGGCGACGGCAGGCTCGGCAGTGACCTCGGGCTCGACCGTCAAGGTGGCGACCACGACCGCCTCCCACAGGTAGCGCAAGGCCCGGCGCGGCTCGCCGGCATACGGCAGCAGCAGCCGGAATGCATGGCATGCCGTAACGGTATGCAAGAGCGTGAAATCCTCGCGCGCATGATAGGCGCCGAGCGCGAACTGCGCCACCTGGCGCAGGTCCAATCCCGATGGCTGGATCGGCGTCCCGGTCACGCCAGGATGGCGCGCAGCCTGCCGCATGCGGTCGATGATGATGCCGTCCCACGGCGCATGGCCGGCCACCGCCAGCGCCAGGCGCGCGGCGATCGCGGCCGGCGTGGCGTCGACCGTGTCCGGCGGCAAGTCCAGGCTCGCGTATTCCATGACCCAGTACGCCAGCGCGGCGCAGAGCTCGTCATGCTCGCCGGCGTCGATCGCGTACGCCAGCCGGATCAGGCAATGAAAAGCCGACGCCGACACGCCCGGCAACAGGCGCGGCACCCAGTCGCGCAGTACGGCGCCCGGCCCGTCGCGCCCTGCGCACGCCTGGAAATACCGCTCCAGCCCGCCGCCATTGCGGCCCTGGCCCAGCCAGTCGGGGGCGTGCGTGACCGGGCTGAGGTCGGCGTCACGCGCCCGCAACTGGCGCGCGTTGGCGTCGAAAGCGCGCGCCATGCTGTCCGCCGGCGCGCCCATGCGATCGAGCGCGATGAGCGTCATCGGCTAGTGATTGGCGAGCCGGTCGCCATATAGCGGCCCGAAACGCTTGCTGCGTTCGAGCAAGGCGCGGCAGGTATCTGACAAAGTTTCCATGCAACTTCTCCATATTGTTCGTCCACCGCAGGGTGGCGCTGGCGGCGCCCTGATCTCCCGCGCCGCATCGCCTGTCCGTGATCAAGTACGCGGCACCTGAGCGATGCAAACTCGACAAGCCAGGGGCGCCGGCCCCACTCTTTCTAAGAGGTAATCAATGGTCACACGTAAAAAAAGCGGACCGTCCACCGACGGCGCAGGTTCCGTTCTCAGTACTGTCGCGGGTCCCTCGGACCCGACCTTGCCCGGCAGCCTGGGCAGCACTAATCCGATCGCCGAGCGCCTGTTGGAGAAAGCCGGCGGCGTAGCCGACCTGGCCGACGAGCGGCCCTTCAACGCCACCAAGCCGCTCGAATATGGCGACCAGGCATTGACGCCGCATACCGGCGAAGCCTATGCGGTGTCGACCCCGCTGGCCACGGCCAGCACCGGCACCGAACACATCGCCTCGCCCAAGGTCGGGGATGGCACTGCGCACCTGGGCGCCAACGCGCTCAACAGTTCGCTGGACCGCGTGCGCGCCGACGATACCGAACAACGCCTGACCACCAACCAGGGCATTCCTGTTGCCAGCAACCAGGATTCGCTCAAGATCGGCTTGCGCGGACCGATCGCGCTGGAAGACTTCGTCATGCGCGAAAAAATCACGCATTTCGACCATGAGCGCATCCCGGAGCGCGTCGTGCATGCGCGCGGTTCGGCCGCCCACGGTTACTTCGAATCCTACCAGGACCTGGGCCAGTTGACCCGCGCCGCCCCTTTCGCCTACGCCGGCAAGCGCACCCCGGCGTTCGTGCGCTTTTCCACCGCCACCGGCGAGCGCGGCTCGCCCGACACGGCGCGCGACGTGCGCGGCTTTGCGGTCAAGTTCTACACGGACGAAGGCAACTGGGACCTGGTCGCCAACAATATCCCGGTATTCTTCATCCAGGACCCGATGAAGTTTCCCGACGTCGCCCACGCGCTCAAGCCGGAGCCGCACCACGGCATGCCGCAGGCGTCCAGCGCGCACGACAGCTTCTGGGACTTCGCCTCGCTCAGCCCCGAAATCACCCACATGCTGATGTGGCTCATGTCCGACCGCGCCATTCCGCGCAGCTACCGCATGATGCAAGGTTTCGGCGTACACACCTTCAAGCTGATCAACGCGAGCGGCGATGTACGCCTGTGCAAGTTCCACTGGACCCCGCTGCAAGGCACCCACTCGCTGGTGTGGGACGAAGCGTTCAAGCTGCGCGGGCTCGACACCGACTTCCACCGGCGCGACCTGTGGCAAGCCATCGAAGCGGGCAACTTCCCCGAGTACGAGCTGGGCCTGCAAGTGTTCACCGAAGCGCAGGCCGACAGCTTCCCCTTCGACATCCTCGATCCGACCAAGCTGATTCCTGAAGAACTGATCCCGGTGTTCCCGGTCGGCAAATTGGTCCTGAACCGCAACCCGGACAATTTCTTTGCCGAGACCGAACAAGTGGCTTTTTGCACGCAGCACATTGTACCCGGCATCGATTTCACCAACGATCCAATCTTGCAGGGCCGCAACCATTCCTATCCGGATACCCAGATCACGCGCCTGGGCGGTCCCAATTTCCATGAAATCCCCATCAACGCGCCGCTGGCCGAGGTGCATAACAACCAGCGCGAGGGTTTCCACCGGCAAGCCATCCACCGCGGCCGGGTCAACTACGAGCCCAACTCGCTGGCCGGCGGTTGCCCGTTCCAGGTGGGCCGCGCCGGTTTCGTCAGCGTACACGAGCCCGTCATCGGCAACAAAGTGCGCGGCAAACCGGAACTGTTCGCCGACCACTATTCGCAAGCGCGCCTGTTCTGGATCAGCCAGAGCGCGCCCGAGAAAGCCCACATCATCGACGCCTTCCGTTTCGAACTGACGCGCGTGGAAACGCTGGCGATCCGGGTCCGCATGGTGGCCGGGCTGGTCAATGTGGACCCGACCCTGGCGCACGCCGTCGCATGCGGCCTCGGCATCGCGGTGCCGCCGCCGCTGCCGCTGGCCACCAGCTTGCCGCTGCCGGCCTACCCGCCCTCGCCCGCCCTGTCCCTGCTCAGCCGGCCGGGCGTGACCGGCATCCGCACGCGCCAGGTCGCCATCCTGGTCGCGCCGGGCGCCGACGGGGCGACGGTGCGCGCGGTCTATACGGCCTTGCTGGAAGCGGGCGCCGTGCCGCGCCTGGTGGGCCAGCAGCTGGGACAGCTCAGCTCGCAGGACGGCCAGCCGCTGCACGTCGAAACCACCTTCGACGTCACGCCCTCGGTGGTGTACGACGCGATGGTCGCGAGCGGCGGCGACGATGCCGTCCTCGCACTGGCGCGCGACGCGCGCGCGCTCGACTTTGTGCGCGAGCAATACCGCCACGGCAAGCCGATCCTGGTCCTCGGCAACGGCACCGACCTGCTCGCCAGCGCCGCCATTCCCCTGCTGCTGCCGGACGGCTGCGACGACCCCGGCATCGTCAGGCTCGACGCCGCCCTCGCCACGCTGGCGCTGGCCCAGTTCAAGCTGGCGCTGGCGCGGCACCGCACTTTCGAGCGCGAAACCGATCCGCCGACCGTGTAAGCGGCCGCGTGTGTGGTAAAGCCGGCATGCGCCGGCTTTTTTGTGCAGCGCAAAAATAGTGTCGGGATCTGCCCTTTCCTGCCAAGGCAGCTCAGGAATACCAATAAAGTAGCATGATACGATACCAAATCTTCACTTTTCTCAATCGCTTGCGGCCGGTCCTCACGCAAGCCGACGTGAATTGCCCACAACCATCCATCGTGTTCTCCCCCGCGCCGGTGTATCATTATTGCCTACAACCAAGATCGCCTTTTATTAACCAATTGCCTTGAAAAAAGGTAACGACGGAGAGCTGTTCGCGTGTTTACTTCAAGTTACGAAACCAATGTCGGCATAGGCGTTTTGATCATTTTGTTACTCTACGTAGCGTACCGCGTAGTGATCTACAAGTTGCGCGAGCGCGAGATCAAGGCGCTCCAGCAACGCGATGAACCGAGCATGCTCGATGCAAACGAGCAAACAAAGAGCTTCGCGCGCCTCCAGGCCGAGAAGGAAGCCGCCGAGGAAGCGGGGCGGGTCGAAGAGGCCCGCCTGATCGCCGAAGCGCGCGCCCAGGACGAACAGAACCGCCTGTTGGCGCTGGAACAAGCGCGCCTGGAAGAAGAGCGCCTCGCTGCCGCCGAAGAAGCGCGCCTGGAAGAGGTGCGCGAGGCGGCCCGCCGCGAAGCCGAACGGGTCGCCGCCGCCGAGGAAGCGGCGCGGCTGGAAGCCGAACGCCTGGCGCTTGCCGAGGCCGAGCGCCTGGAAGCCGAACGCCTGGCCGCCGTGGAAGCGGCGCGCGTGGAAGAAGAACGCCTTGCGGCCGAGGAAGCGGCGCGGGTCGAAGCGGCGCGCATGGCCTTCGACGCAGCCGTTCGCGTGGAAGCGGAACGCATCGCCGCGATCAATATTGCCCGCATGGAAGAGGAACGTCTGGCCGCAGAGCAAGCTGCGCGGCAAGATGCGCAGCGCCTGGCCGACGAGCAGGCAGAGCAGCTGGAAGCGGCGCGTCTGGCCGATGAGCAAGCCGCGCAAGCCGAAGCGAAGCGCATCGCCGAAGAGCAAGCGGCGCAACTGGAAGCGGCGCGCCTGGCCGATGAGCAGGCCGCCCAACTGGCAGCGAAGCGCCTGGCCGACGAGCAGGCAGCGCAGCTGGAAGCGCAGCGCATCGCCGACCAGCAAGCGGCGCAGGCCGAAGCGAAGCGTCTTGCCGATGAACTGGCCGCGCAGCAGGAAGCGGAGCGCATCGCCGCCATCGAAGCGGCCCAGCGCGAAGCGGACCGCATCGCTGCCGACGAGGCGGCGCGGCGCGAAGCCGAGCGCCTGGCGGCGGCCGAAGCCGAGCGGATCGAAGCGGACCGCATCGCTGCGCAAGAAGCGGCGCGCGTGGAAGAACAACGGCGCGCCGAAGCCGAGGCTGCACGCCTGCAGGCCGAACAGGCAGCTGCGGAAGAAGCCGCACGCGTCGCCGCCGCGCAAGCGGAAGCGGAACGTGCCGCCGCTGAAGCGGCCGCCCGGCTGGAAGCCGAACGCCTTGCCGCCGAACAGGCCGCCCGGCTTGACGCCGAACGCCTTGCGGCGCAAGAAGCTGCGCGTGTGGAAGCTGGACGTGTCGCGGCCGAACAAGCGGCACGCGCCGAAGCCGAACGTATCGCTGCGGAACAAGCGGCACGCGCCGAAGCCGAACGTATCGCTGCGGAACAAGCGGCGCGCGTCGCCGCCGAAGCGGCGGCACGCGTGGCGGTTGCGGACAGCGCCCCCGTTGTCGCGGCCCCGGTGGCGGCTCCCGCCCGCGTCCACCAGGCCAAGGTCGCCACCGACACCGTCGTCATGATCGCCGACGATTCCAAAGTGGTCCGGGTGAAAACCAACCGCTTGCTGGTCAACAATCAGTTCCAGGTAGCGATGGCGGAAGACGGCCTCGACGCAATGAAGCAGATCGCCGAACGCATGCCCGACGTGCTCATCACCGACGTCGAAATGCCCGGCATGAATGGCTTCGAGCTGACCAGGCACCTGCGCCAGAATCCGCTGACGGCGCACATTCCCGTGATCATGATCAGCGCCGAAGAAACCTACCAGCTCAAGGCCGCCGAAGCCGGTGTCGATGTCCTGCTCGGCAAGCCGTATTCGGACGCCGTCATGCTCGATCACATCGAGCGCTTCATGCGTGAAGGCCGCGCCTGACGCGCACGCCGTCCGCTGCCCGCTACACTGGCCGCCATCCCTGCACACGCAGGCATGGCGGTTTTTTCTTTCCAGCCAGCCTACGCGCACCCACGCCGGCGCTGTCGGATATCTTTACACTGCAACTGTCAAATCCGCCCTCGTTCAAAATTTACTGTTTAGTAACAAAGGCTTAAGTTTCAGGCGCGAAACTTGCTTTAAAAATACGCTTTGACGAGTGAGCCATGCGGGCAATGCCACATTGCACCAAGCATGGTTAAAAATATAATCATAGTCTGATTCCAATCAGCGACACCTTGAAAAGCGGAAATGAAAACCCTCAAACATCTACTGAAGATCGCGCCGGCCCTGCTGTGCGCTTACGCCGGCTCCGCCCAGGCGCTCGTCATCAACTTCACCCCGGCCCCTGGCATGGATCCGCTGGCGCTGGCCGGCTTCCAGGCGGCCGCCGCGCGCTGGACCAATGTGTTGCAGGATAAGGTGCAGGTCAACCTGAACATCGGCTTCATGGCACTTGAACCGGGCGTGCTCGGCTCGACCGGCTCGACCCAGGAACTGTTCAGCTACGACGCCTACCGCAACGCGCTCGCCAAGGATTCCTGGAGCATCAGCGACAAGAAAGCCGTGTCGAACCTGTCGACCGCCAGTTGCCTGAATGTGATCATGAACGGCACCGGCACCAACCCGTCGGGCATCGGCAGCGCCACGCCCTTCCTGGACGATAACTGCGACGACAACAACAACAGCATCCGCATGACCCGCGCCAACGCGCGCGCGGTCGGCCTGGCCGGCGCCAAGGACGACGTCTCCGACGGCGAGATCAATTTCAGCAGCCTGTTCGACTGGGACTTCGATCCGGACAATGGCGTCGACGGCAAGGCCTACGACTTCATCGGCGTGGCCGCGCACGAAATCGGCCACGCGCTCGGCTTCATCAGCGGCGTCGACGTGCTCGACTACAACCGCGACGGCGACTATGCCGACTCGGAGTTCAGCTACATCGCCCCGGGCGACCTGTATCGCTGCTCGGCGCACAGCAAAAAGAAAGCGGCGGACCTGGACTGGTCGGCCGACACGCGCACCAAGTTCTTCTCGCTCGATAAATGCCAGACCACCCTGGCGACCTTCTCCACCGGCTCGACCTACGGCGATGGCCAGCAAGCGAGCCATTGGCAGGACGACCTGCATCTGGGCTTGCTCGACCCGACCGCCGGCCGTGGCGAAAAGCTCGGCCTGTCGCCGCTGGACGTGCAGTATTTTGACGTGATCGGCTGGAACGTGGTTCCCGAGCCGGGCGCGATTGCGCTCTTCATGCTTGGCCTGGCCGGCCTGGTCGGCGTGCGCCGCAAGCGTTGAACCAACTGACGCAGGCAGAATGTCGCTAACCTAAGCTCCGTCATTCCCGCGCAGGCGGGAATGACGGAGCGAAGTTTAGGGGCAAAATCATTAATTAGATCCTGCCCGCGCTAAACCGACTACTCGAAGCTCAAGCTACCGCCCTTGACCCGCACCGGAATGGTGTCCTTGGGTCCGAAGCGTCCCGACAGGATCAGCTTCGAGAGCGGATTTTCGATCTGCTGCTGGATGGCGCGCTTGAGCGGGCGCGCGCCATACACCGGGTCGTAGCCGGCCTCCGCGATCTTCTGCAAGGCCTCTTCCGACACGTCGAGCGTCATCTCCATCTTCGCCAGGCGCTGTTCCAGGTGCTTGAGCTGGATCTTGGCGATGGCGCCGATATTCTTCTCGTCGAGGGCATGGAACACCACGATCTCGTCGATCCGGTTGATGAACTCCGGCCGGAAGTGCGAGCGCACCTCGGCCATCACCGCCAGCTTGACCACGCCCGGATCGTCGCTGTCCATCGACTGGATCTTGTGCGAACCGAGGTTCGAGGTCATCACGATCACCGTGTTCTTGAAGTCCACCGTGCGCCCCTGGCCGTCCGTCATGCGGCCGTCGTCGAGCACCTGCAGCAGCACGTTGAAGACATCGCTGTGCGCCTTCTCGACTTCATCGAGCAGGATCACGCTGTACGGTTTGCGCCGCACCGCCTCGGTCAGGTAGCCGCCTTCGTCGTAGCCCACATAGCCCGGCGGCGCGCCGATCAGGCGGGCCACCGAATGCTTCTCCATGAATTCGCTCATGTCGATGCGGATCATCGATTCCTCGGTATCGAACAAGAAGCCGGCCAGCGCCTTGCACAACTCGGTCTTGCCGACGCCGGTGGGGCCGAGGAACATGAAGGAGCCGTACGGGCGGTTCGGGTCCGACAGGCCCGCGCGCGAACGCCGGATCGCGTCGGACACGGCGACGATCGCCTCGTCCTGCCCCACCACGCGCTCGTGCAGCTTCTCTTCGATGTGCAGCAGCTTGTCGCGCTCGCCCTGCATCATGCGCGACACCGGAATGCCGGTCGCGCGCGAGACCACTTCGGCGATTTCTTCGGCCCCGACCTGGGTGCGCAGCAGCTTCGGCTTGGCGCCTTCGGCGGCCTTGCTGGTGTCGGCTTCGGCGTGCTTGAGTTGCGCTTCGAGTTCGGGCAGCTTGCCGTACTGGAGTTCCGACACCTTCTGCCAGTTGCTGCTCCTGGTCGCTTCTTCCATCTGCAGGCGCACGCGCTCGATTTCTTCCTTGATGTGCGTGGTGCCCTGCACGATCGCCTTTTCGGACTTGAGGATTTCTTCGAAGTCGTTGTACTCGCGTTCCAGGCGCGCGATTTCGTCGCCGATCAGGTCGAGGCGCTTGCGCGAGGCTTCGTCCTTTTCCTTCTTGACCGCTTCGCGTTCGATCTTGAGCTGGATGATGCGCCGTTCCAGCTTGTCCATCACCTCCGGCTTGGAATCGATCTCGATCTTGATTTTCGACGCCGCTTCGTCGATCAGGTCGATCGCCTTGTCGGGCAGGAAGCGGTCGGTGATGTAACGGTGCGACAGTTCGGCCGCCGCGATGATGGCGGCGTCGGTAATCTCGACCTTGTGATGCAGCTCGTATTTGTCCTGCAGGCCGCGCAGGATGGCGATGGTCGCCTCCACGCTCGGCTCGTCCACCAGGATCTTCTGGAAGCGGCGCTCGAGCGCGGCGTCCTTCTCGATGTACTTGCGGTACTCGTCGAGGGTGGTGGCGCCGACGCAATGGAGTTCGCCGCGCGCCAGGGCCGGCTTGAGCATATTGCCCGCATCCATGGCGCCTTCGGCCTTGCCGGCGCCGACCATGGTGTGCATCTCGTCGATGAAGACGATGGTCTGGCCTTCATCCTGCGCCAGTTCCTTGAGCACCGACTTGAGGCGCTCCTCGAACTCGCCACGGAACTTGGCGCCGGCCAGCAGGGCCGCCATGTCGAGCGAGAGCACGCGCTTGCCCTTGAGCGAATCGGGCACCTCGCCGTTGATGATGCGCTGGGCCAGGCCTTCGACGATGGCGGTCTTGCCCACGCCAGGCTCGCCGATCAGCACCGGGTTGTTCTTGGTGCGCCGTTGCAGCACCTGGATCGCGCGCCGGATTTCGTCATCGCGCCCGATCACCGGATCGAGTTTGCCCAGGCGGGCGCGCTCGGTCAGGTCGAGCGTGTATTTTTTGAGCGATTCGCGCTGCCCTTCGGCGTCGGCCGATTTCACGCCTTCGCCGCCGCGCACGGCCTGGACCGCCGTCTCGAGCGCTTTGCGGGTCAAGCCGTTTTCGCGCGCCAGGGTGCCGGCGTCGGACTTGTCTTCGGTCAGCGCCAGCAACACCATCTCGCTCGAGAGGAACTGGTCGCCGCGTTTTTGCGCTTCCTTGTCGGCCAGATTGAGGACGCCGACGAACTCGCGCCCGGCCTGCACCTGGCCGCCATTGCCGGACACCTTCGGCAGGCGCTCCAGCGAACTGCGCAGGGCCGTGGTCAGGCTGCCCACGTTCACGCCGGCGCGCTGCAACAGCGAGCGCGCGGCCCCGTCATCCTGGCTCAACAGGGCCGACAGCAGGTGGACCGGTTCGATATACTGGTTGTCATTGCCCACCGCAAGGCTTTGCGCATCGGACAGCGCTTCCTGCAGTTTGGTGGTCATTTTGTCTTGGCGCATGGTCGAGCTCCACGTAAAAGTGCGATTAACTTGATTGAAAGATTGGGCCGCGGACGGGTTTTTCAAGACGCCCCTTCACGGCCAAGGCGTTTCCCATGATATTCTTGCATCGTTGAAACTTTTATTGGACTGCCGCCTTGTCTGCTTCGTCTCTTTCCCGCTTCAGCGCCGTGGGCGCCCTCCTCCTGGCCAGCGCCGCCTGCGCGGGGGCGCCACCAGCGCCGCCCGCGCGCGCCGACGCACTGACCCAGGCCGACGCCACGGCGCGCTCCCAGCGCATCGCCAACGTGGCCTATGTGCTCGACTTTACGCTGAGCGGCAAAGAGAACTTCGACGGGTCCAGTACCTTGCAGTTCGACCTGGCGGACACGCGCGCGCCGATCCGGGTGGACCTGGACAAGGCCACCATCGCCAGCCTCACCGTCAACGGCGTGGCGCGCGCGCCGCAGTACAACCAGGCCTACCTCACGATCGCCGCGCGCGACCTGAAGGCGGGACGCAACAGCATCACGGTCGCCTACCAGCGCGCGCACAGCACCAATGGCGAAGGCCTGCACCGCATGCTCGATCCGGTCGACGGCAAGGTCTACACCTACTCGCACTTCGAGCCGGCGGCGGCGAGCCAGATGTTCGCCCTGTTCGACCAGCCCGACCTGAAGGCGACCTACCAGCTGACGGTCACCGCGCCGGCCGACTGGCAGGTGGTCTCGACCAAGCGCGAAAGCGCCATCGAAGAGCGCGGCGCCACGCGGCGCTGGACCTTCCCGGCCACCAGGCAACTGTCGGCCTACAATTTTTCGATGCACGCCGGCCCGTACAAGGGCTGGGAAGACAACAGCGGCCCGTATCCGATGCGCCTGTTCGCGCGCCAGTCGGTGGCCGCCCAGGTGTCGCCCGCCGACTGGTTCAAGTACACCAAACAGGGCCTGGCCTACTTCGACAATTACTTCGGCGTCCCCTACCAGTTCGAAAAATACGACCAGCTGATGGTGCCGGACTTCCTGTACGGCGCGATGGAAAACGCGGCGGCGGTCACCTTCGCCGAAAACGGCTTCCTGTACAAGGCGGCCATGACCGAGGCCCAGCGCGAAAGCCTGGCCGAAGTCATCCTGCACGAAATGGCGCACCAGTGGTTCGGCGACCTGGTGACCATGACATGGTGGAACGGCCTGTGGCTCAACGAAAGCTTCGCCTCCTTCATGGCCACCATGGCGACGGCCGAATCGACCGAATTCACCGGCGCCTGGCAAACCTTCTACGCCGAAGGCAAGCAGCAAGCCTACGTGCAGGACCAGAGCCCGGCCACGCACCCGATCGAGGTGCCGGTGGCGTCGAGCGCCAATGCGTTCGATAACATCGATGCGATCACCTATTCGAAAGGCGCGTCCACCCTCAAGCAACTGCGCCACCTGCTGGGCGAAGAAGTGTTCCGCAAGGGCGTGCATAACTACCTGGTCAAGTACCAGTACAAGAACGCGCAGCTGGACGACTTCATCGGCAGCCTGGGCGACGCCGCCGGGCGCGATCTCACGCCGTGGACCCGGCAATGGCTGTACAAGGCCGGCGTGAACACGCTGGCGGCCGACTACCGCTGCCAGGCCGGCAAAGTGGCCAGCTTCACCCTGCGCCAAAGCGCCCCGCCCGCGCTGCCGACCCTGCGCGAGCAACGCGTGCAGGTCGCCACCTTCGTGCTCGATGGCGGCACGCTCGCGCGCGGCAAGACCGTGGCCGTCACGTACAAGGGCGCCGCCACCGGCGTGCCTGAACTGGTGGGCAGCGCCTGCCCCGACCTGGTGTATCCGAACTACCAGGACTGGGGCTATGTCAAGGTCAAGCTGGACCAGCGCTCGTTCGCCTCCGCCAGCGCGCACCTGGGCGCCATCGACGAACCGCTGCTGCGCGCGATGATGTGGCAAAGCCTGTGGGATGGCGTGCGCGATGGCGAACTGCCGCTGGACAGATTCATCCAGACCGCGCTGGCCAACGCCCCGCTCGAAACCGACTACAAGCTGCTGGGCGACGTGCTGACCAAGGTGGCGAAAGCCAAGCACTACATCGATGCGATGCACGCGCCGCCGCGCTACGCGCAAAAGACCACCGCCGCGCTCGAAGCGATGATGTGGCGCGGAGTCGAAGCGAGCAAGGGCAACGCCAACTTCACGCACCAATGGATGGACGCCTACCTGGACGCGGCCACCACCGTGCAAGCGCAAGAACGGCTGCTGTCGATCCTCCATGGCGAGACGGTGCTCGGTGGCGTGCCGCTCGACCAGGACCTGCGCTGGAAGATCATCGAAGCGCTCAGCCGCGCCGGTCACGCCGGCGGCGCGGCGCTCATCGCGGCCGAACAGGCGCGCGACAATTCCGATGCCGGCCAGGCGGCGGCGCTGCGCGCCACCGTGATCCGGCCCGACCCCGCCGTCAAGCAGCAGTGGCTGGCCACGATCATGGACTTGAAAACCACGCTGCCGTTCGCGCGCGTGCGCACGGCGATGGAAAACCTGTATCCGCCCGGGCAGCGCGCGCTGAGCGAAATGAGCGCGGCCGAGCGCCTGCGCCAGCTGGCGGCGCTGGACAAGGCCGCCGGCCCGGTCTACATGCGCGCCTGGGCCGCGACCATGATTCCGAAGGATTGCACGCCCGCCAGCGTGGCGCGCCTGGCCAGGGCCGGCAAGGAGTTCAAGGGATTATCGGAAGGGACCATGCGCGCGCTGCGCGAACAGCATGAAAACGAGCGGCGCTGCCTGGCGGTGAGGAAGGCGATGAAGTTCCCGCAGGAGTGACGCGGCAACCGATGGCGCAGTGGCCGGGCCGCGATGGCCCGGCCACTGGAACATGCTTGCAGGCTTATTCCTTGCCCGAATCGACATAGACGTTCGCATCCTGCGACAGCGCGACATCGCGCACGTTCTTTTGCACCGCCACCGCCGCGAACAGGCTCAGGACGAAAGACATCGCATAAAACCCCTTTTCGCTCGGCGCCAGCGTGGCATTCCACAGGCCCACCGTCAACAGCAGCACCGACAGCAGCAAGGACACCCAGCACAGCGCGAAGTAAATGCCGGTCACCTTCACGCCTTCGAGGCGGTCGCGCACCGATTTTTGCAGCGACACGGCGGCAAACAGCCCGTACATCAGCAAGGTAAAGTAGTAACCGCGCTCATTGAGCTGCATGGCCGAATTCCACAGCCCGACGAGGAAGGTGCCGGCGCCGACGAACAGGGCTGCCCACGATGCGCCGATAAAGGCCCCGGTAGGACGTTGCGGCAGTTGCTTGGACATTCAATTCTCCTTGGTTTGACATCACGTGGACAAAGCGCGCCAGCTGGCATGGCCGGCGATACAGCAGGTAACGGATCCGGCCAGGTGCAGGGACGCATGCGCCAGCGCCCAGCCATAGTCGCCGCGTTCGAGCAGCACCATCGCCTCGCCTGAAAAAGTGGAAAACGTGGTCAGCCCGCCCAGGAAACCGGTCACCGCGAACAGGCGCCATTCGGGCGGCAACTGCGGATGCGCACCAAAAAAGCCCAGCGCCACCCCGATCAGGTAGCCGCCCGCCAGGTTCACGGCCAGGGTGCCGAGTTGCAGCTTCGGGTGCCAGGCGCCCATCCACAATGCCAGTCCCCAGCGCAGCCACGCGCCGAGCGCGGCTCCCACGCCGACGGCGACAAAGTTCACCCGGCGGCCCACCTGGCCAGCGCGGCGTCGTCGCTCACGCGCGCGTCGACCCAGCGCGCGCCGTCCGGGGTTTGTTCCTTCTTCCAGAACGGGGCGTCGGTCTTGAGGTAATCGATGATGAATTCGCAGGCGGCAAACGCTTCGCCGCGGTGCGCGGCGCTGCACGCCACCAGCACGATCTGGTCGAGCGGCGCGAGCGGCCCGACCCGGTGTACCACCAGCGCACCGTACAAGGGCCAGCGATCAAAGGCCTGCGCCACGATCTTTTCCAGCGCCTGTTCGGTCATGCCCGGATAGTGTTCGAGCTCCATCGCGGCCACGCTGGCGCCGTCGTTCATGTCGCGCACGGTGCCGACAAAGCTGACCACCGCACCGATGCGCGCATCCTGCGCGCGCAGGGCCGCCATTTCGGTGCTCAGGTCGAAGTCGGCGGCCTGGACCCGCACCGCCATCATTTGCCGGCCTTCGATTTGTCGTCCCTGGCAATGCGCGTGAACAGGTGCTCGATGCGCGAGGCGGTGCGCTCGTCGACCAGCGCCGCCATGGCGCACAGCTGCAGGAACTGGGCTGCCTGGTTGCCCGGCTTTTGCCCGGACTTGAGCGACGATTGCAAGGTCTCGACCTGGAGTTTGAGGCGCTCGCGCGCAAATTCGCTGCCGCTGTCGATGCCGGCGGCGATTTCGAGGCGCAGGATTTCGTGCAGCAGCGGTGCGCGGTTTTTCTCGAGCAGCGCGGCAAAGGCGGCACGGCCGTCGCCGCTCGCCGCCAAGGCCGCCAGCGCCGCATCGAATCGCGCCTTGAGCGTGCGTTCGTAGTTGGCGTCGAGCGCCGGCAAGGCGCTCCAGCGCGCGGCCCAGTCGCAGCTGTCGGCCTGCTCGCTGCCGCCGGCAACCGCCGCTTCGAGTTCCTGGCACAGGCGCAGCTTGTCGCGCAGCGCGCTGGCCTGGGCGCGGCTGGCGTCGCGCTTGGCGGCGTCGACATGGTGCTGCAGCGCGGCGATGGCGGCGTGGTAGCGCTTGTCAACCTTCGCTTCGTTGGCGCGCGGGACGGCGCCGATGGCGTTCCATTCGGCCGCCGCTTCGCGCAGCAGCCTGGCGGCGTGGGCGGCGGCGTCCGGCTCGCCGGCAGCGTGTTCGAGGCGCGCGCTGATGGCGTCCTTGGCTTCCTGGTGGCTGCGCCGTTCGGCGTCGGCGGCGTTGGCGCTTTCTTTCCGGCGCGCGAAGACAGCGTCGCAGGCGGCGCGGAATTTCTGCCACAGGGCCTGCTCGGACTTGCGTTCGAGCGGCAGCGCCCGGGCGTGTTCCTGCCAGCGTTCCTGCAAGGCGCGCAGGGTGTCGAGCGCATGGCGGTCATGGGCGTCGAGCGCGGCCACCTGGGCGATCATGGCTTCGCGTTCGGCCACTTCGTTCTTGCGCTGCTGTTCCAGCGGCGCCTGCAAGGTGTTGAGCGCGTCGGTGAATTCGTGGTCGAGGCGCTTCTTTTCCTTGCGGTCGATCGCGCCCAGGTGGCTCCACGCCAGGCGCATGCGCTGCACGGTGGCGGCCATGTGCTTCCAGTCGACGCCCTCGCCTTCGGCCAGCTTGGCGGTTTCTTGCGCCGCTTCGGCGATCAGCTCTTGCGCCTTGGCCGCGTTGGTGTGGCGCTCGTCGGCCAGGTGCTTGAAGTGGGCGGCGGCCGGCGCGTAGGCGGCGCTGCAGGCGGCGTCAAAGCGCTCCCACAGGCTCTTGGGGGCGGCGCCCGACAAGGTGTCGAGCGCCTTCCAGCGTTCGCGCATGCTGCCGACCTTCTTGGCCAGTTCGCTCATCGCCAGTTTTTGCGTGCTCAGCTGCTCGACCGCCTTGATCAGCTCTTCGCGCGAGACGTTGCCACCCCAGCGCGCCCAGTCCGACAGGCGCTTGAGTTCGCCGCGCGCGTGCGCCAGGCGCTCCGACAGGGCCGGCGTGAGGCGCGTACCCTTGCTGTCCTTGAGGATCTTGTCCATCTCGGCCGCGCTGCCGAGCGAGCCTTGCTGCAAGGCCGCTTCCATGGCGTCGAGCGCGTCGAGGAAGTGCTGGTCGGGCGCTTGCGCGGGGGCGCTTTTGCGCGGCTCCCTGGCCGGCTTGCCCGGCGCGGCGAGCGGCGCCGGCACCAGGGCAAGCAGCTCCTCGAAGCGCTGCTGCAGGTCGGCCGCTTCGGCCGGCGCGGCCGGCGGCAACTGCTGCCAGGCTTTCTTGAGTTGTTCCTGGTTGAACGCGCCGGGCGGCGTGGCGCGCCATTCGGCCAGCGCGGTTTCGCGCGCGATCACGGCCGACTGGCCCTGCTCCAGCGCGCCGAGCGACGCAGCCAGGCGCGCGTGCTCGGAAGCGAATTCGTTGGTCAGGCTGCGCGGCAGCGAGGCGTGTTCCGGCGCGGCCAGGGCGGCGGCCTGGGCCTGCGCCATGGCGTCGAGCCGTTCGGCCAGGTCGGCGGCGCGCAGGCCGCCAGCGCCGAGGGCGCGCAAAGCGGTGAGGCTGTCGATCATGGCGCGCTGCAAGGTCACCTGCGCTTCGAGGCGCTGGGCCAGCCGGGTGCGGATGGCGTTGAACTGCTCGGCCAGTTCCGGGGCGGCGATCACCGACCAGCGGCGGTCCAGCTCGGCAACCTGGTTGGGCGAGAGTTTGTCGTCCTTGAGCAGGGCCTCGGCCTGGTCGATACAGGCCTGGCCACGCCCAAGCTCGGCCTGGTGGTGGCGCAACGCGTCCAGGCGCGACTGCATGAGCTTGGCGACACGGCGGTCGGTGTTGCGCATGGCGGCGTGGACTTTTTCGAGCTGGACCGCTGTATGGACGTGCTCGGCGGCGGCCAGGCGCAGCTCGGAAAAATCGGAGTGCAGGATGAAGTCGACGGCGGCCGCTTCATCGCCGGCCAGCGCGGCTACCTTTTCGGCCTGCTGGGCACGCAGTACGCTGGTCTGCGAGGGCTGCGGCGCCGGATTCGGGCTCGCCTGCGCGGACTTCCCGGCAGGGGTGTCGGACTTGTCGGCCGGACGCTTGAAAAGGAATTCGAACATGACGTGAGATCAACCATTCAAAACCACCATGATAGCAAGAATGGCGCGGAAAGCACGCGATCGGCTAGAGTATTCCTGCCCGATACCGCGGGTAGCGTCGGCCACCGGGTTGGCTGGCGCCGGCCCGGAGCGCTCCGGCGCGGGCGAAGCGGCCCGCCGTCAGTGGGCCAGATGGGTGGCGAGGCGGCGCCGCCCGCCGTGGTCGGTGCGGGCGACTTCACGCTCGTACTCGTAGCCGGCCGTGCCGATGGCCGAGCGCGCGGGCTTGCGGTCTTGCTCGTACGCATCATGCACCAGCATTTCGTTGGCGATGGAAAACCACGCCTCGCCGGAAATCACGGCCCGCGCCACCGGGAACAGTTCCTTTTCCTCGCGTTCGAGGCGTTTGAGCGTGGCGCTGCAAAAGGCGTCGAGCGCGGCGCAGAACTGGGCCACGCTGGCATACGTGTCGAGCGCGGTGACACCAAGGCGCACCACCAGCACGCCGACGGCGTCGGCGGCCCGGCCCAGTTCTTCCAGGTCGAGCAGCAGCCGCTCGGCGGCGGGGCTGGCCTTGCGGATGGCGGGCGCCAAAAACATGTCGATTTTGCGCCAGTGGCAATTTTCGTACAGGCGTTTGACCATCTCGCATGCGGCGCCAACCTGCCCGGCGGCCAGCGCATTCTGGTGCGCGAAGGCCGAGTGTAGCAATTTTTGCAAAGTCTGCACTTGCTTGCGGATATTCGCTTGCTCGACAGACAGTGCAACCAGGGTATATGTCGCCGTTAACATTCGTTCTCCTCAGAAGATGCCCGCATACGCAAGACCGGGACGCTGCAAGCGCCCGGGAGCCTGGCTGGAGTCGTGCGTTCAGGCAGGCTTGGAGTTGTTCTTTATGAACTTTTGCATCAGCCCGGAGAAACCAGTGTAAAGAACTCCGACACCATCCGTTTGATCTAGCGCAAGGGGCGTGCCATGAGCGCGCGTCTTGTCGGTACATCGCAACGTAGCGTAGAGCATTTAGTAACGAAACGCCACGCTATGTTCTTGCACCCAAGATTTTTTCGCGTGCGCCGACCACATCACCGGTATTTGCGCGCAGAATGTAAGTTAGCGTGCGGCCGCATGTCATGCACTTGCAGCCGCGCCAAGTCTTATGATGCTACTCAATTATCAGGGGGACGCCTATTCCTTCCGCCAGCGCATTTCGCCGCTCAGCCAGGCGCCTGTTCCGGGTCTTGCTGCTCCCCTGCTTCGCGCTGGCGCTGATGGCGTCCATGTGGATCACCCTGTTTCACCAGATGGGGGTCGAGCGCGCCGCCGCCCATCACGACGCGGTCCTGGCCAGCCAGGCGCTGGCGCGCGTGCTGTCGGAGCACGTCAGCCACATCCTGCGCCAGAGCGACCACGCAACCCAGCTGTTCAAGCTCAAGTTCGAAGAAACCGAGGGCGCCCTGCGCCTGGCCGAATTCAGCCGGCGCAACGGCCTGCTCGACAGCGTGCTGCCAGCCAAGCTCAACCTCCCGATGGCCCTGGTCGGGCGCGATGGCGCGCTACGCGACAGCGCCAACGGCTTCCAGGCCGGCGCCGCCTCCGGCGCGGCGTGGTTCGAGGCGCTCGCGCGCGGCGCCGGCGACGCGCCCCAGTTCTCCACCCCGGTGGTGGAGCCGCGCAGCGGCAAATGGATGATCCAGATCGCGCGCCGCCTGAACGATGGCGCCGGCCGCTTCGCCGGCGCCATCGTGATCATGATCGACCCGCTGTATTTCGTCGACGACTACGACCGCGTCAACGTCGACGACGAAGCGGCCCTGTTCCTGTGGGCGCACGATGCCCAACTGAGCATCGGGCGCGTCGGCGAGCACCTGTTCGTGGGCGAACGCCTTGGCTTCCGGGCGCACAGCAAGGGGTCGGATGAACTGGTGCCGAGCGCACCGCCGGACCGCATCGCGCGCATCTACAGCTACAGCGACATGGACCGCTACGCGCTGGTGGCGGTGGTCGGCATCACCGAGCGCGCCGCGATGGAAAAATTCGAACGCCACCGCATCCGCTACCTGGCCATCGCGCTGGCTGCGACCCTGGCGATCGCCCTGGTCACGGCGCTGCTGATGCGCCAGAGCGCGCGCCTGCGCGCCAGCATGCGCGCCGCGCGCGACGCCCAGGCCACCTCGCGCGCGGCGGCCGAGGGCAGCCTCGATGGCGTCATGTTTCTCAAGGCGCAGCGCGACGCCGACGGCCAGGTGGTGGACTTCACCGTCACCGACATCAACGACAAGGGCGCGGCCCTGCTCGGGCACACCCGGGCGGCCGTCACCGGGCAAGGCATCCTGCCGCTGCTGCCGCACAACGTCGACCCGCCGTTCCTGGCGCGCTACGCCCAGGTGCTGCTCGAATCGCGCCCGCTGGAAGAAGAAGTCGAACTGCGCACGCCGGGCGAGCGCCCGGTCTGGATCCGCCATCAGATCGTGCCGCTGCCGGCCGGCGTGGCGGTGAGCTGGCGCGACATCAGCGCGCGCAAGCTGGCCGAACTCGAAATCAGCGGCAACCGCGGCTTCTTGCAGTCGCTGATCGAACACCTGCCGCTGCTCATTTACGTCAAGAGCGTGCGCCCGGCCAGCTTCGGCACCATGGTGGTGTGGAACAAGGCGGCCGAAGCGGCCACCGGCTACGCCGCCGACGATGTGATCGGCCAGACCGACTGCGCCGCCTTCGCGCCGGACTTCGCCCTGTGCAGTCCCGAAGAAGACCGCGCCATGCTGGCCAGTCCGGCGGCGGTCGACCTGCCCGAAAAGCCGCTGCGCCGGCCCGACGGCGAACTGCGCTACCTGCACACGGTGTCGGTGCCGCTGTTCGACAACAACGGCGTCATCGAATACATTTTATGCATCGCCGAAGACGTCACGCGGCGCCACGAACAGGACCAGAACCTGCGCAACAGCGAAGCGCAGCTGACCGCGATCACCAACGCCTCGCCGCTCGGCCTGATCCGCGCCGACCTGCGCGGCCACTGCACCTACGTCAACCGCATGTTCGAAACGATCACCGGCGTGACGCGCGAGCGGGCGCTGGGCAGCGGCTGGAAAGACGCGCTGCTTGCCGAGGAGCGCAACAGCCTCGACATCATCTTCCGGCACCAGCGCAGGAACGCCGAGCCGTTCAAGAAAGTGGTGCGCTGCCTGCATCCCGACGGCAGCCTGGTATGGGCCTCGCTCAAGGTGGCGGCGGTGCGCATCGGCGGGCGCATCGAAGGCTTCGTGGGCACCGTCGACGACATCACCACCCTGCGCGAAGCCGAGATGGCGCTGCGCGAAAGCGAGGCGCGCCTGCGCACCATCGCCGACACCTTGCCGGCCATGGTGGCCTACATCGACGCCAACCAGGTGTACCGCTTCCACAACCTGGCCTACGAGCGCGAGTTCGGGCGCGGCGGCGGCCAGGTGCCGGGCATGACGGTGCGCCAGACGGTCGGCGAAAAGCGCTTCGCCACGCTCGAACCGTACATCCTGCGCGCGCTCGGCGGCGAGACCCTGGTGTTCGAAGAACACGACGAGAACGAAGGCAGCGAGCGCGCGCTGGAAGTGACCTACATTCCCCAACTGGGCGAGGATGGCGTGACGGTGGTCGGCTTTCACGTCATGCGCCAGGACATCACCTCGCAAAAGCGCGAGAAGAAGCGCCTGCTCAAGCTGGCCCAGGTCGACGCGCTGACCGGGCTGGCCAACCGCGCCGGCTTTTTGCACAAACTCAGCCTGGCCATGCGCGAGAGCGCCGACGACGGCCGCCTGATGGCGCTGATGTACATGGACATCGACCATTTCAAGCCGGTCAACGACACCCACGGCCACCATGTGGGCGACGCCCTGCTCAAGGCGTTTTCGGCGCGCCTGGCGCAGACCCTGCGCGCCAGCGACACGGTGGCGCGCCTGGGCGGCGACGAATTCACCATCATCATGGAAAAGCTGGCGCGCCCGGAAGACGCGCAAGCGATCGCGGCCAAGATCGTTGGCGCGATGCAGGCGCCGTTCGAGCTGGACATGGTCACGGTGTCGGTCTCGGCCAGCATCGGGCTGGCCTACTTCAGCGGCGGCCTGCCCGATCCGGACGCGCTGCTGCAGCAGGCCGACATGCAGCTGTACCAGGCCAAGCAGGCCGGGCGCAATACCTGGCGCGCGGCGGCCGGAGACCACGCGCCGCCTGCGGCGACGGCAAGCCCTTCCTTCCAACAGGTGTGGTAGGAATTTTCCTATTCGCTGATGTGTCCGCTTTGCAGCCGGGCGGCGCGGATTAGAATTTCCTTTCTCTATTTCTGAAAGGATCCGGCATGAACAGAAAGCCCGATGGAAGCGATGCGGCGTGGAGCCTGATCGGCTTGAGCATCATCATTCTATGCATCCTGTGGAAGTGTTTCAGCACGCTTGCGGCAGCCATGCATCTTGGCATGGAGCCGTGCGTCTGGTTCACTGTTGGCGTGATCGCGTTGGCGGCGAGCGCGTACGCTGTTGTCCGGCACGACTGGCCGGGCCGGGTAATCGCCTTCATCTTGCCGCTAATCTATTTCTTCTTCGTGCCCGCGCTGAATTTTTGGGCGCGCATCGGGCCGTGGGGGTTTGCCGCCTCCCATTTATCCGAGCATGTCAACCGCATCGATCCGTTGTGGTACGGCACAATCTGGACCCATGGCGCGGCCGTTGCGGCGCTGGTCGGCGTGGCGTTTTACCTCAACCGGGACCTGCTCGAGCGATCGTATTAAGGTCTTCCATCGGCCGGAGCGCTGCTGCCGGGAGGGCTGCTGCTACCAGGGAGCAATTGCGCCGGCAGGCATCCGGCCGGCCACGATCTTCCACCTGGCCCCGGAAATCGCCAGCGCGCCAGCCAGGCGCGCTGCGTATCGGTGCTGACGCCCTGCAGGTAGCCGGTGGTGTCGAGCGCAAACAGGGCCACCTCGTCTTTCTGGACGTGATAGAACGGGTGCGGCATTTTCCAGCGCGCCGAGCGCCAGGTGCAGGCGACCTGGAACTGCGGCTTCCCGTAATCGAGGGGCGGATCGCCATCGTCGTGGTTGCCCAGCATGGCGTAGAACGGCAGGTCGAGGCCGGCGTAGGGCAATTCGAACTTTTGCCGGAACTGGGGATCATCCGGGCGGGTGATGCCTTTCCCGTAGAAATTATCGCCCAGATAGATCACGAAATCGCAGCCCTTGCGCGCGCACAAGGCCGCCATGGCCTTGCCGTTGGCGTACTGGGCGAGATTGCCTTCGCCAGCGTCGCCCAGGGCCAGGAAGCGCACCGCGCCTGTTGCCGGCAGCGCCAGCGCGGCGCCTACAAGCGCGCAGATCCGATGTGTCAGTCGAGCAAACATGGCAGTCCTCCCGGTTGGCCGTCCGGTTTGACTGTAGCAGGGGCGCCAGGCCGGCCGCTGAACGGGCACAAGCGCAAGCGCATGGCGGGTGCGCAGGCAAACGGACTACAATACGGGTCGTACCCTGCAATCGCTTGCGTCGCGTTCATCGGCATGCATGCAGGTGAAAAGCTTGGAGACGTTGTCGATATCGAGAAAAAATGACCACACCGGATCGCTCCGACGAGGATGATTTTTACACCCAAGACTTTGAAAGGGATGGCTTTGTGTCCGTTTGGGTGGGCAAGACGGACGCACGGCACGCACCACGCGTCGACATACTGCAAGAGCTTTGCGGCGTCGGCTATGACCGCCTCGACGATCAGGAAGCGAATAGTTTCGATTTCGACGAGGTGCCGTTGCATTCCCTGCTGAAAGATATTTCTTGCTCCACATCGTTCATGGATGAGGTCCTGCGGGCTGCGGGTGGAAAGGGCTGTCTTCAGGCACGCTGGGTGGCTCTGCAGTACGAATTTGCTTATGACCCTGCACAGGTGACCCGCCCCATTGCGGACGACCCAATCTTCATCGGCGCGTTTCCTTTTACGACCGACGACGAGTAGCATCGCGCTTCGGCCTCATTCCCGGCACATCCTGACTGAACGTAAGCGGAACGGCGCTGGGCGCGAACTTCAGCGAAGCGGGCCTGTCCAACTTCTATCGTCGGCAATCACCTGGCATTTTCCCAGATCGCGCTACGAGGAGCCACAGGCGCACGGGGCATGCCGGCTTAATTGCGCTAGTGTAGTGTTGCATTCTGTTTGCCGCTTAAGCGGCTGTTGGCGCGAATTACCTTTTGCAGGATATCGCGCGCAGTTCGGAGCGTGTCAAACTATTTGAGACAGTATTTACAGATTGTTTAGGGAGCATTCTTCGGTCTGCTCGTTGGTGCCAATGTCCATTTTGGGCATGTTGATTCCGGCTTCGG
>NZ_WHJF01000369.1:0-558 GCF_011682185.1 Massilia genomosp. 1 | reverse complement strand
CGGTACACGGCAAATTCGTCGCCGTTCGCATTGCACAGGCCGCGCCGCCATCGGCCGCTTGCACACTGATTTTGCCGTCGGGGCTGCGCCTCGAGATGGCCGCGCTGCCGGCACCGGTCTGGCTGGCTGCGCTGGAGCAGTCACACCCGGGAGCGCGCTGATGCACCCCGGCTGTCGTATCGAACAGGTCTATCTGTACCGCGATCCGGTCGACTTCAGGAAGTCGATTGATGGACTGTCAGCGCTGGTTGAGCAGGAACTAAAGCTCGATCCTTTCGGAAGCGCGTTGTACGTTTTCGTCAACCGGCATCGCAACAAGATCAAGGTCTTGTACTGGCATCGCAACGGTTTCTGCCTTTGGCTCAAGCGTCTTGAGGCGGAAAAATTTGCATGGCCGCGTGAGGCCGACGGAGCCACCCAAACGGTGACGGTACAGCAGTTTGAATGGCTGTTGGAAGGCTTCGATTTATGGCGAAATGCTCCTCATAAAACCTTGCATTTCGGTTCCGTTTCATAGGGGGATTTGGTAAAATAGTGCATGCCAGAAGCCGTCGCAAA
>NZ_WHJF01000368.1:0-561 GCF_011682185.1 Massilia genomosp. 1 | reverse complement strand
CGTCAGCCAGGGTCATCGTATCGGTAAGCTTGTACATGGAGTGATTGCCGACCGGAATGGTCGACTCTTCGTTAAATATCGGTTGGCGCACCCCGCTTTGCTCGAACCACCAATCATTGGTGACAAAATTGATGCCGTTTTCCGCATAAAAATTATCTTGTTGCTTCTCGCTGGGATTGATTCCCGCCCCCAATCCCGGGCCAAGCAATGATTCGAGCCCTTGGAACGCTTGATCGCTGCGAAAGGAGAACCCGGCGCCATTGAAGGTAGCCGCATGCACTCCCGGCAGTTGCACATTGAACAGGCGTACAAAAGCGGACGCCAGATATCCGCCCAAACTGTGACCACTCACTTCAATTCCTTTAGAAATCATTTCTGCCTTGATCAGACCGGTACCCACTCCATCGGGCGCATTGACGAAAGTTCCGTACTTCAGTTCCGGAGGGGGGACCGTGGGAGAGTTCGGCGGTAGATTCCAGAGTGCAATCTGGCGCACCCTTGCGTTAAGCGCTCCTGTTTCGCGAAACCACCAGTTAACCATATCAACCACCTGCTTGCGGG
>NZ_WHJF01000367.1:0-563 GCF_011682185.1 Massilia genomosp. 1 | reverse complement strand
CAACCGACCGAGATCGTCGTCCATCCACTGCCGAGCCAATGCGATCATTGCCACCACCAATTGCCGGCCGATGGCGCCCGCGTCACGGCGCGCAGGCAAGTCATCGACATTCCGCTGGCGCCGCGCGAGGTTGTCGAGCACCAAGTCCTGGAACAGGTTTGCCGCTGCGGCCGGGTGCACGTCAGCGCCTTTCCCGGCGCGGTCACGGAGACGGTGCAATACGGCCCGAACGTGAAGGCGCTCGCCGTCCATCTGATCCATGGTCAAATGCTGCCGTACGCGCGCGCCGCCCAGTTGCTTGGCGACTTGTACGGCATCAAGCCGTCGACCGGCACCTTGCTCGCCTGGGTTGCCGAGGCCAGCGCCGCTTTCGGCGGGACCGCAGACACGATCGCAGGACAATTGCATGCGGCGGCGCTGGTGCATGCGGACGAGTCGGGCCTGCGCGTGGCCAAGACACTGCACTGGCTGCATATCGCCGCGACCGCCACCCATACCTGGTACGGCGTGCATGCCAAGCGCGGCATGGAGGCGATCGCCGCGCATGGCATCTTGCCAAATCG
>NZ_WHJF01000366.1:0-573 GCF_011682185.1 Massilia genomosp. 1 | reverse complement strand
TGGCGTCGATCACGCCGCGCAGGGTGCCGCCCTTGTCGCGCACCATCCAGACGGTATTGTTGTTCTTGTCGCCGTAGGCCACCACCTGGCCCTGCGTGTTGTAGTCGACCCACTCGCCGGTCTTGTCGCTCCAGCGGTAACCATTGGCAATCTTGACCGGCGCCAGGGTCATGCTGCCCGCCGCCAGCTGCGTGTACGCGGCCGCGCTGGCCGTGTCCGGCACGGCATTCACCGCGCGCTTGTCGAGCATGGTCCGGTTCGAATAGGCATAGCGGCCCTGCTCGCCCGTATACAGCTCGTTCTTGCGGCGCAGCGCTTCCAGGTCGCGCACCGGCGCCGTCTTTTGCGCATCCCCATGCATGCACAAGGAAAAATAGTCGGAAGAAACCAGCCGCGGCGTCGGATAGTCTTCCTTGTCCTTCTCGCCCATCAGGCTGTTGAAGGGGGTGGTCCGTTCCGACAGCATGGCAATGCCGATCGGCTTGTCGCCAATGAGCACCAGGCCGGTGGACGGCTTCCAGTCTTCGTCGACCATGACCCAGCATGCCTTGGACTCTTCGCCGTCCATTGGCT
>NZ_WHJF01000365.1:0-580 GCF_011682185.1 Massilia genomosp. 1 | reverse complement strand
CGCCGGCTCTGCCAACCGAAGCCGGAATCAACATGCCCAAAATGGACATTGGCACCAACGAGCAGACCGAAGAATGCTCCCTAAACAATCTGTAAATACTGTCTCAAATAGTTTGACACGCTCCGATCGCCAGCGAAATTTTCTCCGGTATTTCCTTTAACATAGGTAACGGCCACAGCCGGTCCAAAATCAGTGCCTACTGTTCCACCGTAGGAGTTAAACACAGCAAGGGTTGGTTTAGAGCCGTTGGCACCCCCGTTGATCGCGACTCCGAATTGGTCCGCCATGCCAGTTCCCATGCTTAGGTTGATGCCCAAGGCGGCAGTGCCGGTGGGTTCCTTACTGAAACCGGCAGATTTTTCGCCCATATAGTTCCACTCCGGGCCGAATGGGTTGGTGCGTGCCAGATGTGCGGCGCGCTCGGCGTTGGCACTCATTTTCGCAGCGCTGCGGAAGGGCTCTATGCCGTTTTGAGTGGAACTGGACAGCCGGCACGGTAGATGGTAGATCGCAACGGAGCGGCGGCTGGTTGTAGTGGATTGGCCGGAAGGTTTTTAAACTTGGACATGCGAAGGTAGGC
>NZ_WHJF01000364.1:0-581 GCF_011682185.1 Massilia genomosp. 1 | reverse complement strand
TACCAGAAGTAGGTAGCTTAACCGCAAGGGGGGCGCTTACCACGGTAGGATTCGTGACTGGGGTGAAGTCGTAACAAGGTAGCCGTATCGGAAGGTGCGGCTGGATCACCTCCTTTCTAGAGTTGCACCTGACTATAGAGTCAGTTCATTAAGCGTCCACTCTTATCGACTGTTGAATTTAGAAGAAACAGTAGCAGTGTCCAAGTCGGGGCTGTAGCTCAGCTGGTTAGAGCACCGTGTTGATAACGCGGGGGTCGTTGGTTCGAGTCCAACCAGCCCTACCAGTATGTCTTAGATATACCTTGGGGGATTAGCTCAGCTGGGAGAGCACCTGCTTTGCAAGCAGGGGGTCGTCGGTTCGATCCCGTCATCCTCCACCACTCTACTAATCTTGAAAGTGCAAACGTAAGCAACACCACATGGTGAGATGTTTAGGTTTGGTCTTTTAGAGATTAAAGCTGTTTCGTTCTTTAACAATCTGGAAGAAGTAAAGTTTTAATCGTTTGACCGACAGGTCAGACGATGGGTAGTGATTGTATGTATCAAAACAAAGCAACAACGCTGTACTTTCTTATCTCTGT
>NZ_WHJF01000363.1:0-587 GCF_011682185.1 Massilia genomosp. 1 | reverse complement strand
AAATGAGATTAGCCATGATTCCGCCGCCGTAAACGATCAGATTTCCTCCGATATCACGAAAAAGCGATGAAAAATCGTGCTCTCCTGATGTCGGCCAGTTCGGAAAAATCGTTTTGCAATTGGCTCATAATTGAAGATGAATCGGCGAAGAGTCGATCTATTTGTGAATACGTTTAAGAATAACACCCATGGTTCCAAATGCTTTCCCTTCTCTACCTTTCCCCTTTAAGAAAATTGGCAATATAATATCTCCTCCTCTGGTGATCCATACCTCAAACGAATGTTGCTTACTTAGCGAAACCCATGAATAACTAACAGGTTTGACGTTAGGCCATAATTTCGCGTTTTTGATATTTTCAGCATGCCACTTAAAAATTTCTACAATCATAAAATTGCTTACCAATTCAGATTCATCGCCGCTGCAAACAAAGCTCCAGTATCCCGTACACAGTTGTTTTTCGAGCCAATTGCAAAACGATTTTTCCGAACTGGCCGACATCAGGAGAGCACGATTTTTCATCGCTTTTTGGTGATATCGGAGGAAATCTGATCGGTTACGGCGGCGGAATCATGGCTAATCTCATTTT
>NZ_WHJF01000362.1:0-600 GCF_011682185.1 Massilia genomosp. 1 | reverse complement strand
AACACCGAGGCGGATAACGGGAAGAATTTTAGATACTTGATTTGAAGTCAAAAGGAGAGACCATGAATTTTCAAAATATGAAAATACGGACACGCTTTGTACTGTTGATCGCACTTTTCGTCATCGGTTTTGCGGTGTCAGGGGCATGGTCGTTCAAAACCTTACATGAACTGAAAGTAAGTGGCCCGATCTACGATCGCATCGTTGAAAGCAAGGATTTGATCGCCGACATTCTGCCGCCTCCGGAATACATCATCGAATCCTATCTGGTGACCCTACAACTGTCCGAGGCGACGGAAAAGGCAGATCAGGACAAATTGATCGAGCGCCTGAAAGCCTTGAAAGGCGAATACGACACCCGTCACGACTATTGGCAAAAACAAAAACTGGAAACCGCACTGAACGACGCCTTGCTGAATCAAGCACACATGCCGGCGGCCGCGTTCTATGCCGTGACCTTCAATGAATACATACCCGCAATCCAAAAGCAGGAAAAGGAGGCAGCAACAGCGGCGATGGTGAAGATGAAACAGTATTACGAAACGCACCGCACGGCGATCAACCAGGTAGTGGACATGTCGATTAAGCGTGCGGGACACG
>NZ_WHJF01000361.1:0-601 GCF_011682185.1 Massilia genomosp. 1 | reverse complement strand
GTGTACGAATACGTGGGCGCCTACGGCTTCAAGGACGCCGGCGACGGCGACGCCAAGACCCGCTTGCGGCTGGAAGAAATCGAAGCGTCCGGCAAGCATTTCGAAGGCGCCGGCAACGACCGCTACGTCATGCCGGGCCGCAGCTTTACCTTGACGGAACACTTTGACGATGGCTCGAAAAACTTCCTGATCCTGGAAGTGCGCCACACGGCCAGCAACAATTACCAGGTGAATGTGGAAACGCCGTCGTACTACGAAAACCGCGTGTCCTGCATCCGCAAGCAGATTCCATGGCGTCCGGGGCGCGGCTACAACAGCATCGAGCCCAAGATTTACGGGCTGCAGACGGCGCTGGTGGTGGGGCCGAAAGGCGAAGAAATCCACACCGACAAATACGGGCGCGTGCGCGTGCAGTTCCACTGGGACCGCATCGGCGAATACGACGAGAAAAGCTCGGCGTGGATCCGCGTCGCCACCTCGTGGTCGGGCGCCAACTTCGGCGTGACGGCGATTCCGCGCATCGGCTCGGAAGTGATCGTCCAGTTCATGGACGGCAACCCGGACCGGCCGTTGGTGACCGGCATGGTGCCGAACGAAGACA
>NZ_WHJF01000360.1:0-601 GCF_011682185.1 Massilia genomosp. 1 | reverse complement strand
GTGCGCCCAGCATGGGCGCACTCTTGGAGGTGCAAGTCCTCCCGCAAGCTGACCACAGTGAGCGAAGTGAAGCGCAACTGCGGAAGGGCGACCGACTGTGGGGAGGAAGCGTGGAGCGAAACTGCGAGCCGATGGACAAGAATCGGATAGAAGGCGCTGCTTAGCAGGGCGAGCGGGCGTAAAACCGCGAAGCTCTTGTGGTCAAGGCGAAGTGGCGTAAATCCGGCGGTTGTGCAGTGAAGGAGTGCGTCCTTACCTGGGGAGATCTCGCCTCATGCCTGAAAGGGCGACGGCGTAAAACCGGAGCGAGAAGTCAGCAGAGGTCGTAGTAGTTGCCAATACGGGACGAAGGGCCGAACGAGAAGGAGTATCTATCGCCATGTCGATGGACGATGTACGGCATCAGATGCCCGCGTCAGCGGGGCGGGTCGCGGAGCGGCGAGGTGAAGCCTCGTCCAAACCGATCAGCGATGAAACATCATCCCCGCGACATGAAACGATAGGTGCAGGGCAAGGCCTGCTCGCGCAGGTGCTTGCGAGGGAGAACATGCAACGCGCGTGGAAACGCGTGAAAGCAAACAAGGGAGCGGCAGGCGTCGAT
>NZ_WHJF01000035.1:0-59079 GCF_011682185.1 Massilia genomosp. 1 | reverse complement strand
TAAAGGGTCGTTCGAGACCAGGACGTTGATAGGTCAGGTGTGGAAGTGCAGTAATGCATTAAGCTAACTGATACTAATTGCCCGTACGGCTTGTCCCTATAACCTTAGCAGGTACAGAGATAAGAAAGCGCGTTGTGCTTGTGTTGATACGCAATCACTACCCAAAGTAATACAATAAAACGATACTTCTTCCAGATTCAAGCTAGTGCTGCCCGGTCGGGAGCACCAAGCTGACCAAGTTATGCCTGATGACCATAGTAAATCGGTACCACCCCTTCCCATCCCGAACAGGACCGTGAAACGATTTTACGCCGATGATAGTGCTGCAACCAGTGTGAAAGTAGGTCATCGTCAGGCTAGTTATAAGAGAAAGGCCCCGGTAAGCCCAAGCGCGTTCAAGATCGCGCTGGTGCAAACCGGGTTTTTTTTCGTCCGCGTTTTTGTGACTTCCCCTCAAAAAGCGATTGTGAATGCCGCGCGAACGCTGCCAGTAGCGTTCGCGCGGCCGGGTGCTCACCGCCGACAGCAACTTACTGCGGCTTGTACGTCACTTTCAAGGTGTAGCTGGACGCCGTATAGCCGTTCAACAGCACATACACATCGCCATTGGCCGTCATGTTGACCGTACAGTTTTCGGTGCTGGTCGAACCATCCGACTTGCAGGTGTAGCTGGTGGTGGTCGGCACCGAGGTTTTACGCACATACAGATCGGTATCGCCCGTTCCCGTGGTCGACGACACGACCGAACCAATCGCCGCCTTGAACGGACCGAAGGTTTTCTTCTGTCCAGAGGTCAGGCTGCCGGTAAACGTTTCAGTCTTGTCGGTACCGCCCGGCGCTGCGCCATCGCTGCCCAGTTCAATCGCGAACGATGCCGCCAGGCGCGCGAATTTGAGCGAGTGATTGGCCTGGCCGCCGGAATTGGCAAACGTGTCGTTGACCGTGTGGATATATGGGTTATCCTGGGTGAACGAGGCCTCGAAAGGCATCGATGCGTAATAACCCTGCGCCGTCCACGAAGCGTGATCCGAGCAGCCATAACCGCACTTGTCGTAGCCGATCGTCAGGGTTGGCTGATACGTGGTGATCAGATTGCCGACGAAGGTGTTCTGCGCGCTGTCGGTGTAGTCGGTATAGATATAAATATCGTTGGCCGAGCCTTTATAGTTGGTCATGTCGAGCTGCATGACGCCGACCACGTTCACATTATTCGCCTTGAAATTCTGGGCAATCGCCTGCGAACCGCGCAGCCCCACTTCTTCGGCGGCATAACCGATCATCTTGATGGTGCGACGCGGCTTGTAGCCGTTGGCAATCATCGAGCGCAGCACTTCGGTCATGCTGGCGATGCCGGACGCATCGTCATCGGCCCCAGGCGCGCGCGACGTTTCGCCGGTATTGCCGATGGTGGAATCGAGGTGGCCACCGAGCACAATCACCTCGGACGGATTATCGGTCCCGGTAATGGTCAAGATCACCGATTTCTGGTTGTAGCCGGTATGCGCGAATTGCGTCACCGCGATATCGGCGCGCCCGGTGGCCATCCCGGCCCACTTCTGCTTGAGCCAGTTGGACGCGTCGGAGCCGCCCGTGGTCGTATAAAAGCGGTTCGTGAACGACGACAGTTCGGTAATCGTCGTGGCGATATTGCTGGCCTGCATTTGCGACAAGACCGGCGTCACCAGCGCTTGATTGTCGATCACGTAGCTCGGCCGGGCCAACGCCGCCAGGCTGGCGTTGGTGCTTGGGGCCGCCAGCTTGGCCAGCGCGCGCTTGCCGTCGGCTTCGGTCTCGTGATACATGTACCCGCCGCAACGCTTGAGCTCATGGTGGATCGATTCGTTCAGCTTCAGCATCTCTTCTTCGTTCACTTGCACCAGGTGAACTCGCTCCGCAGCGACTAGCCCGGCCTGGTCATTGGTCCTCACAACCTGACTCTGGCGCGCAATCGCTTGCGGTGCAACTTTTTGCAAATGCGTGTACGCGGTGTCGCCCACCGTGATCCAGCCTTTGCCGGGGGCGGCGCTGGCACTGGTGGTCGCCAGCAGCCCGGAAATCAGGACTGCAAGCAGGGCAGGCATCGCGCGACGCTGGAATTGATGCACTTGGTTCTCCATCGGATTTTCCTTTTTTATAGATGGGCGTTGTAGCCCATTTGTCGAGCGATGGCGTGACTGGTGGGTCAGACCGCGCTCATCCAAAAAACAATGCAGCCGAAATGGCCGCACCGGTCGGATGCCTGCGTTGCTAAATGGTTGTACATACTTTGCAAAAAATATTATCACGTGGAAGTACCGCACAAACTAGATTGTAGGAATTTGTTCACAGTAAATCTATATACAAATCAATGACTTACGGCAAGTTTGTATCCGTTAAGCATGAGCCGTTATGGCGAGGAACTGCCGAGCTCCACGGCGAAGGCGGCCGCCAGGCGCGCGAACTTGAGCGCGTGCATGGCTTGTCCGCCTGAGCTGGCGAAGGTGTCGTTCTTGCTGTGGATAGGGGGATTGGCGCGTGCCAGCGAGGACTCGAAGGGCATCGAGGCCGGGTAAGCTTCGGCGTGCCAGGAGGCATGGTCGGAACAGGCGTAAGCGCAGGAATCGCTACCGACGGTAACACCTGGCAAATATGCGGCGATCAATTTACGCAGGAATTCATTCTGCTCGGCGCTGCTGTAATCGTGCAGCAGATAGATATCCTTGTCCGCGCCCTTGTAATTGATCATGTCCAGCTGCAGCACGCCGACCACCTGGATGCCGGCTTGCCGGAACGCGCGCGCCAGCTCTTGCGAGCCGCGCAGGCCGACTTCTTCCGCCGCGTAAGCGATCAGCTTGATGGTGCGGCGCGGCCGGTACTTGCTTTCGCTTATGGCGCGCAGCACCTCGGTCAGGCCGGCCACGCCGGAGGCGTCGTCATCGGCGCCGGGAGCCTGCGCCGATCCCGGCTCGTCCATGGCGTTGGTGTTGATCGAATCGAGATGGGCGCCGATCACGACGACTTCATCGGCCAGGTCGGTGCCGTCGATGGTGGCAATCACCGATCCCTGCGGAAAGCCTGGGTGGGCAAAGGTCTCGACCAGCACGCCGCCGTGGCGCGCGCCGGTGGCGGCCCAGCCTTGCCGCAGCCACTCGGAGGCACGCGCGCCGTGCGGGCTGTTATAAAAGCGGTCGGGAAAGGCCGACAAGCCCGCGATCGTGCCTGCGATATGCTTGGCGTTCATGCTGGCCAGCATGGGCGTGACCGTTGCCTGGTGAGCGATCAGATAGCTTGGTCGCACCAGCCCGGCTAACGGCGCCGCCGCGCCCTGTGCCAGGCTGCGCTGCGCGCTGGCCTGGTCCGCATGCACCATGAAGCCGCCGCAATGCCCCAGCTGTTGATGCAGCAAGCGCGCCACCCGGCCCACTTCCCTGGACGGCACTTCCACCAGCACCACCGGCGCCGGGCTGATGGCTGCGGCGCTGGGAGTCGCATGCAAGCGTGCCGCCGGCATGAGCGGGCTTAACAGGCGGTAAGCCGCCTCGTCCACGGTCAGCCAGCTGGTCTGCGCCAGCGCGCGCGGCGTCGCCGCCAACAGCATTGCCAGGATCAGTATCCGCATCGCAAAGCCCTCCCTCCTGCTCGATGGAAAAAGCTTACTGCGGTTGTTCAGTAAAAGTTCAATTTTGAATGTGGGATGGTTGATCTTTGTCAAACGCGCATGTCATCCGGCCGTCACGCTCGCTCAGTACACTCTTTCGTTTTCGAATGACATCCCTGATGAGGCTTGCATGAAGTTTCTCCCGCAACTTTCCCTGATCGCCATTGCGGCGGCCATGGCCATGGCTGGCTGCGGCGGCAGCAGCGACACCGTGCGTACCGCGCCGGCGGCGCACACCGGCGTCTTCCTCGACGCCGCCGTCGAAGGGCTCGACTACGTCGCCGGCACGAACGCGCGCGCCAGCACCAATGCCAAAGGCGAGTTCTCCTGTATAGTCGGCGAAACAGTTGCCTTCAGCATTGGCGGGATGGCATTAGGCAGTGCGAGCTGCGGCACGCTGTTGACGCCGCTGTCGCTTTCGGGAGGAACCGACGTGACCGATCCCAAGGTAGTGAACCGCTTGCTGGCCCTGCAATTGCTCGACGACGATAACGACCCATCCAACGGCATCAAGCTCGGCGCCGACGCAAAAGCCGCGCTGGCCGGCAAACAGCTCGACGTCAATGCGGCCGCGCCCGTCTTCAACGCCGCGCTGGCAGGCAGCCTGGCCGGCAGCGCCTACGGCGAGCGCACCATCGACGACGACCGTCGCATGCTGGCACGCGAACATTTCGAAGATACCCTCGCCGCCAGCCTCGGCACGCCCGCGGTCGAGCAATTTACCCAGTCCACGCCGCTGGGCAAGGTGGCTACCAGCGTGACGCGCTATCAGGTCAGGGCGGCCGCCAGTTTCCACGTCCCCTACGAAGGCGCCAATGCGGCCGTGAAGGCCGAGTTTCCGCAAGGCTTCCTGCCATCCTACGGTTCCGGGCTCGCTTTCAAGGGCAAGAATGCCAACGGCGAACTGGAGTTCTACGGCCTGACCGACCGCGGCCCCAACGGCGACGGTCCGAATGTCCCCGCGCTCGACGGCCAGGGTACGATGGGCAGCAAGATTTTCCCTTCGCCCAGCTTCACGCCATCGATCGGCGTGTTCACCATCGGCAAACAGGGCGCTACCCTGAGCGCCAGCTTGCCGATCAAGGTGGCGGCCGGCGTACACGCGTCAGGCTTGCCGGTGCCGGCCGGATCGCTTGGCAACTCGGCCGAAATCCCGGTGTTTGACGCGATGACATTTGATCCCGCCGGCAAGGCCGTGTTCAAGGCCGGCGGCATCGACAGCGAAGCCATCGCCGTCGACCAGCGCCGCAACGCCCTGTGGGTCAGCGATGAGTACGGCCCCTTCCTGGCGCGCATCGACGTCGGCACGGGCATCATCCAGGCCAAATACGCCCCCGGCAGCGGCTTGCCCGCCATTCTCGCCAAGCGCCGCGCCAACCGCGGCATGGAAGGGATGACGCTCGACACGGCCAGCGACAAGATCCACGCCTTTCTGCAAAGCCCGCTCAGCGATGGCACGGCGGCCTACACGGTGACCGGCAAGAAAGAGCAGGTCGAGCGCTTTGCCCGCTTTACGCGCTGGATCGAATTCGACCCGGCGACCGGCGCGACCACCCGCATGTTCGCCTACCCGCTGGACGGCAAGGATTACGCGGACGGGCGTACCGGCAACGCCAAGCTGGGCGACATGGTGGCGCTGGGCAATGGCAAATTCGTCGTCATCGAGCAGGGCGCCGGACCCGACGGCGAGGTGTTCAACAAGCTGATGCTGGTCCAGATCGGCGAGGCCAGCAACATTCTTGCCCCTGGTTTCAATCCGGACACGTCCGACCTGGAAAAAAGCAGCATGAGCGGCACGGCGCTCAACGGCGCCAGCTGGGCCGGCGTGACGCCCCTGAAAAAGACCTTGCTGCTGGACCTGAACGCGCTCGGCTGGCTGGCTGAAAAGGCGGAAGGGCTGGCCCTGGTCGACGGCATGACCCTGGCGCTGACCAACGACAATGACTTCGGCATGGTCACCCGCGTCACCGGCCCGGACGGCAAGACCGTGGCCGCCGCCGACGTCACCAAATGCAACGTCAACGCCGCCGGCAAGCTCATCGCGAGCAGCGCCGCCGGCTGTGGCGAAGCCAACCGCATCCGCGTCGGCCGTGGCGCCGACAAGGAACGCCCGAGCCGCCTGTGGCTGATCAAATTCGACAAAGCCCTGTCGTCCTACTGATCGCCCACGGCAAAACGGCGACCGATTCGCATCGGGCGCCGTTTTGCACCATCCACACGCAGCGTTTATCAGAACGCGCGCGAAACCTTCAGTACCAGGAAGTTCACGCCGCTATTGGGCTTTTTATAGCCGCCGTTCGAGAAGTGTTGAATCTTCATGCCGACATCCCATTGATTGGCGAAGACATAGCCAGCGCCCAGGTGGTCGCCGAACTGGAACGCGGTCGACAACCGGTTCGAATCGTTGTCATAGCGCTTCGACAGCAAATTGAGGCCAATGCCCGCTTCGCCATACCAGCCGCTCATGTCGTCGGCCTGGAACCGGAACACCGGCGTGAAACCGATATTCGTGATGTTCTGGTGTTGGCCGTCCACGTCTTGATACGCATTGCCGCGCCATTGGGCAATCGAGGCATCCCAGTAACCGCTGAGGTGGGTGCCGTTCGATTGGAACCAGCGCTGGTTCCAGTCTTTTTGCACGCCAAAACGGACCATCTGGACCTTGGCGCCGCCACCGACTTCCAGCGAGGCATTGTCAATAACTTTGTCGGACGCAAACGCGCACGGGGTTGCGGCCATCACCGCGAGCGCTGCCAGCGAGGCACACAGCTTCATGTTTAACAGGGACATAGGTAGGGCTTTCTGAGATAGGCACGCTAATTCATCATGATTAGCGTGTCCGGTATTGTACCGGCGAAGCGAAAACCTCGCCTTGCATCGCGTGTGCGCGCAATTTGATAAAATGACATGCTTAACGCCGCATTGACTGCCATCCCAGGAGGCCGCCTTGACCACCCTTACCATCGCCTTTCTCGGCATCGGCCTGATGGGCCATCCCATGGCCATCCGCCTTGCTGGAGCCGGCTGGACCGTACGCGCCTGGAACCGCTCTCCCGACAAGGCCGAAGCCCTGCGTTGCGCCGGTATCGAGCCCTGCAGCGGGCTCGATGAAGCCGTGCGCGCGGCCGATATCGTCATTTCCATGCTCGCGTCCGGGGCCGTGGTGAGCGAGGTCATCGACGCCGCGCTGCCCAGCCTGCCCCCCGGCACGCTCTGGATCGACATGAGTTCGACCCAGCACGGCGAAGCGCTGGCCTTCCACGCGCGCCTGGCTGCCCATCAGGTCCGTTTTCTCGATGCGCCCGTCTCTGGAGGCGTTGCAGGGGCGCAAGCCGGCAGCCTGGCGATCATGGCCGGCGCTGCGCTCGATGACTTTGCCCGGGCAGAACCCGTCCTGCGCGCGATGGGGCGGCCCACCCTGGTCGGCCCCGCCGGCAGCGGCCAGGTTGCCAAATTGTGTAATCAGTTAATCGTCGGCGGCACCCTGAACATCGTGGCCGAGGCGCTGCTGCTGGCCCAGGCGGCCGGCGCCGATCCGGCCGCCGTGCGCAGCGCGATCCGCGGCGGCTTTGCCGAAAGCCGCATCCTCGACTTGCACGGCCAGCGCATGCTGGACCGCAACTTCATTCCCGGCGGGCAGGTCACGAGCCAGCTCAAGGACTTGCAAAACGTGCTGGTGGCCGCCGCCGAGGCCGGCCTGGTGCTGCCGCTCACCTCGGTCGTCACCGCCAACTATCGCAGCATCGCCGACGCGCACCCGCGCGCCGACCACGCCGCCGCCCTGCTGGCGCTGGAGAAAATGAATCCGGGCCAGCGCCTGGGAACGGCGCCGGACCAGTTGCCGCCGGACTAGCCTTTGGCCGGCGCCAACTGCATTTCGGCCAGCCGCACCCAGTAGCTGGCGCCGATCGGCAACAAATTATCGTTGAAGTCGTAACTGGCGTTGTGCAACTGGCATGGCCCCAGCCCGTGACCGCCGGCGCGATGGTCGCCTTCGCCATTGCCGATGAACACATAGCAACCCGGCTTTTCCTGCAGCATGAAGGCAAAATCCTCCGCACCCATGGTCGGCTCGGTATGCGCATCGACCTTGTCCAGCCCCACCACGGCTGTCATCGCCTCGACCGCAAAGGCGGTTTCGCGCGCATGATTGACCAGCGGAGGATAGTTGCGCTTGAACTGGAAGTCGACCGTGGCATTGAAGCCCGCCGCGCAATGCCGCGCCATCTCGCCCATGCGCTGCTCGATCAGGTCCAGCACCGGCGTGGTGAAGGTGCGCACGGTGCCGATCAGCACCGCTTCGTCGGGAATCACATTGGTGGCGCTGCCCGCGTGGATTTGCGTGATCGACAACACCGCCGTATCGAGCGGACTTTTCTCGCGCGACATGATCGTTTGCCACGCCTGGGCGATCTGCACCGCCACCATGACCGGGTCGACGCCACGATGCGGCTGGGCCGCATGGCAACCCTTGCCCTTGACGACCACGCGGAACTCGTTACTGGACGCCATCATCGGCCCCGCCACCACGCCGAACGTGCCCATCGGCATGCCGGGCCAGTTATGCATGCCGTACACGGCATCCATCGGAAACTGCTCGAACAGGCCGTCTTGCATCATGCGCCGTGCGCCACCGCCGCCTTCTTCGGCCGGCTGGAAAATCAGGTACACGGTGCCGTCGAAATTGCGGTGTTTCGCCAAATGATGCGCCGCGCCCAGCAGCATGGCCGTATGGCCGTCGTGACCGCAGGCGTGCATCTTGCCCGGATGGCGCGAGGCATGCTCGAAGCTGTTGATTTCTTGCATCGGCAAGGCATCCATGTCGGCCCGCAATCCGATCGCGCGGGTGGAGCTGCCGTTGCGGATGATGCCCACCACGCCCGTCAGGCCCAGGCCGCGCACGATGGGGATGCCCCATTCGGTCAGGCGGGCCGCGACCACGTCGGCGGTGCGGACTTCTTCGTAACACAATTCCGGGTGCGCATGCAGGTCGCGCCGGATCTGCTCGAGCGCACCCTGGAAGGCGATAATCGGTTCAACAAGGTTCATATCATTCTCCACTCATGCTGGAATGTTAACCCATTTGTGGCAGTTTTGTAGTCCTTCTGGGCATCAGGCTGGCAGACCGGACCTGCTTCTCATCAACAGTCCCGGAATCGTATAGAGTAAGGGTTTCAACACCTGTTTCCCTGGATCTTGCAATGACCACCACCCAAGTGAGGGCCACCTGCCCGCACGACTGTCCCGATACCTGCGCCCTGCTCATCACCGTGGAAGACGGCGTCGCCACCGAAGTCAAAGGCGACCCCGACCATCCGACCACAGCCGGCGTGCTGTGTACCAAGGTCTCGCGCTATGCCGAACGCACTTACCACGCCGAACGCCTGCTGCACCCCATGCGCAGGATCGGCAACAAGGGCGAGGGCAAGTTCGAGCGCATCAGCTGGGACGAGGCGATCGACACCATTGCCAGCCGGTTAACAGAAATCGCCGCGCGCGCCCCGCAAGCGATCTTGCCGTACAGCTACGCCGGCACCATGGGCCTGGTGCAGGGCGATTCGATGTCGGCGCGCTTTTTCCACCATCTCGGCGCCTCCTTGCTTGACCGCACAATCTGCGCCACGGCCGGCTTTACCGGCTATAAATACACCATCGGCGCCACCATCGGCACCGATGTCGAGCAGTTCCAGGATGCCAAACTGATCATCATCTGGGGTGGCAACCCGATCGCCTCCAACCTGCATTTCTGGATGCGCGCGCAGGAAGCCAAGCGCAAGGGCGCACGCCTGATCGCGATCGACCCGTATCGTTCCCTGACGGCCGAAAAATGCCACCAGCACATTGCCCTGCTGCCCGGCACGGATGCCGCGCTGGCGCTGGGCCTCATGCATGTGTTGATTCGCGACAATCTGGTCGACGACGATTACATCGCCCGCTACACCCTGGGCTACGAGCAACTGAAAGAACGCGCCGCCGAATGGCCGCCGCAGCGGGTTGCCGAGACCTGCGGCATTACGCCCGAGGAAGTCGACAACCTGGCGCGCGAGTACGGCGAAACGGCCCGGCGCGGCGAACCGGTGGCGATCCGCACCAATTACGGCGTGCAACGCGTACGCGGCGGCGGCATGGCTGTGCGCAACATTACCTGCCTGCCGGCCCTGGTCGGCGCCTGGCGCCATCCTGCCGGTGGGGTCCAGTTGTCGTTGTCGGGTTCGTTCCCGACCAACAAGCAAAAGCTGCAACGTCCAGACTTGCTCAAGCAACCGGTACGCACCATCAACATGACCACCATCGGCGACGATTTGCTGCGCGACACATCAAGCGCATTCGGCCCGAAGATCGAGGCCGTGATCGTCTACAACGCCAACCCGCTGGCGATCGCCCCCGATTCCGGCAAGGTCATGCGCGGCTTTGCGCGCGAGGACCTGTTCACCGTCGTGCTCGAACATTTCCAGACCGACAGCGCCGACTACGCCGACATTGTGCTCCCCGCCACCACCCAGCTGGAACACGTGGACGCCCACAGCACCTACGGCCACCTGTACATGATGGCCAACAACGCCGCCATCGCGCCGCTGGGCGAAGCCAAGCCCAACACCGAAATCTTCCGCCTGCTGGCCGCGCGCATGGGGTTTACCGACCCGTGCTTCCAGGAAACCGACGACCAGCTGGCCGCGCAATCGTTCGATGCCAGCCATCCGCGCGCGATTCATTTCGACTGGGAATCGCTCAAGCGCAAAGGCTGGCAAAAACTGGCGATGCCGGCCGCGCCCTTTGCTGAAGGCGGTTTCCCCACGCCATCGGGCAAATGCGAATTCTATTCGGCCAGCATGCTCGCCGACGGACTCGACCCGCTGCCGGCGCATATTGCGCCCTACGAATCGGTGGCGAGCAACCCGGTGCTGGCGGCAAAATATCCGCTGGCCATGATTTCCCCGCCGGCGCGCAATTTCCTGAACTCGACCTTTGTGAACGTGACCAGCCTGCGCGCGACCGAAGGCGAACCGCATCTCGACATCCATCCCGACGACAGCGCCGCGCGCGGCATCGAGCATGGCCAGATGGTGCGCATTTTCAACGACCGCGGCGCCTTTGTCGCCAGGGCGCGGGTCACGCCGAAAGCGCGCGCCGGGCTGGTGGTGGGCCTGTCGGTATGGTGGAAGAAACTTGCCAGCGACGGCAAGAACGCCAATGAAGTGACCAGCCAGCGCCTGACCGACATGGGCCGCGCGCCGACCTTTTACGATACGCTGGTGCAGGTGGAAAAGGTGTAAAACCCAAAGGGGGTGCGCGATGAAACTCAGCAGACGGGCCCGCAACGGCCTGATGGCAGGCACGGCGGCATTGCTGCTGGCAAGTTGTTCCAGCCTGAATTATTACCGCCAGGCGGCCCAGGGCCAGCTGACCCTGCTGTCCGACGCGCGCTCCATCGACGACTGGCTGAACGACCAGGCCACCGACGCCAAGCTGCGCATGCGCCTGGCCACGGCGCGCCAGATCCGCACCTTCGCCGTCAAGGAACTGGGCTTGCCCGACAACAACAGCTACAAGAATTACGCGGCCCTGAGCCGGCCGTTTGTGCTGTGGAACGTGGTGGCCGCGCCGGAACTGTCCTTGAAACCGATCCAGTGGTGCTTCCCGGTGGCCGGCTGCGTCACCTACCGCGGCTACTACAGCAAGGAAGACGCCACCGAGTATGCGCGCGTGTTGCGCGAGGAAGGCAACGATGTCTCGGTCGGCGGCGTGCCGGCGTATTCCACCCTGGGCTGGTTCAACGACCCGCTCATTTCCACCTTCATCCACTATCCCGACGCCGAACTGGCGCGCCTGATTTTCCACGAGCTGTCGCACCAGGTGGTCTACGTGGCGGGCGACTCGCAATTTAACGAATCCTTCGCCAGCGCGGTGGAAGAGGCCGGCGTGGAACGCTGGCTCAGCGGTTACGGTAACGACACCATGCGCGCGAACTACCTCGCCATTTCGGCGCGCAAGAAACAATTTCTCTCCCTGCTGCTGGGCTGCCGCGATGCGCTCGACAAAGCCTACGCGTCCAAAGCCAGCGTCGCCGAAAAACGCGCCGCCAAAGCCCGCCTGTTCCAGAAGTTGCAGGACGATTACCAGCTGCTCAAGGCGAGCTGGGGCGGTTATGCCGGCTACGACCGCTTCTTCGCCGAGCCGCTCTCGAACGCCCACTTGGCCTCGATCGCCACCTACAACGATTTCATCCCGGCCTTCCGCGCCCTGCTGGCGCGCGAAAAAACGTTTGCGCGTTTCTACGCCGCCGCCAAGGCCTTGGCCGAACTCGACCGCGACGAGCGCCACCGCCGCCTGAAAGCGCTGGCCGGCGCCTGAACAAACGCCGGCAATTTTTCCGCCATACCAATGGGTGTTGCGGCACTGCACCAAAAGCTGTGTGCATCAAGCCTGTCTGAAATAGCAGCAAAAGCGCTTGCATCGAAGCGCATCGCCCGATAGCATCACAGACAGCGTAATAAAGCGCACGCTCGGTTTATTTTCTTGAGTGCAAAAAATACTGGTCGGCAATGTGCGCCGAACCCACATAACGATAATATTGAGACTGAGGCACATATGGACAAGATTTGGCTGAAATCCTATCCCGCGAACGTCCCTGCGGAGATCGATCCCGACCAGTACGGCTCGCTGGTGCAATTGCTCGAAGAGTCCTTCAAGAAATTCGCGACCCGCAACGCCTACGTCTGCATGGACAAATTCCTCAGCTATGCCGAGCTCGACCAGTATTCGACACGCATGGCCGCCTGGCTCCAGAGCCGCGGCCTTTCCAAGGGCGCGCGCGTGGCCGTGATGATGCCCAATGTGCTGCAATATCCGATCGCCATCGCCGCCATCCTGCGCGCCGGCTACACCGTGGTCAACGTCAACCCGCTGTACACGCCGCGCGAACTGGAGCACCAGCTCAGCGATTCCGGCAGCGAAGCGATTATCGTCCTGGAAAATTTTGCCCATACCCTCGAACAAGTCCTCGTCAAAACCCCGGTCAAGCACATCGTGGTGGCCAGCATGGGCGAGCTGCTCGGCGGCGTGAAAGGCGTGATCGTCAATTTTGTCGTGCGCAACGTCAAGAAAATGGTGCCCGCCTTTTCGCTGCCCAACGCCGTGCGCTTCAAGGACGTGCTGGCGCAGGGCGAAAAAATGACCTTTACCCCGGTCAAGGCGAGCGCCACCGATGTCGCCTTCCTGCAGTACACGGGCGGCACCACGGGCGTATCGAAAGGGGCGACCTTGACCCACCGCAACGTGATCGCCAACGTCCTGCAAAGCGAAGCCTGGTCGCAGCCGGCGCTGGTCAAGGCACCCGTGGTCGAGCAGGTGGTGATCGTGTGCGCGCTGCCGCTGTACCATATCTTCGCACTGACCTGCTGCGCCATGTGGGGCATGCGCGTGGGCGCCCTGAATATCATGATTCCCAATCCGCGCGATATCGGCGGCTTTATCAAGGAACTTTGCAAATACAAGATCAACATGCTGCCGGCGGTCAATACCCTGTATAACGCGCTGCTCAACCATCCCGATTTCACCAAGGTCGATTTCTCGGGCCTGAAGATTTCCAACGGCGGCGGCATGGCGACCCAGCAGGCCGTCAACGACAAATGGAAAAAGGCGACCGGCACTTGCATCATCGAAGGCTACGGCCTGTCCGAAACGTCGCCGGTGGCCACCTGCAACCGTTCCGACCTGACCGAATTCACGGGCCACATCGGCATGCCGGTGCCATCGACCGACGTTGCGATCCTCGACGACGACGGCAGGCCGGTGGCGCTGGGCCAGTCGGGCGAAATCGCGATCCGCGGCCCGCAGGTCATGGCCGGCTACTGGAACCGTCCGGACGAAACGGCCAAGGTCATGACGGCCGACGGCTTCTTCAAATCGGGCGACGTCGGCATCATGAACGAGCACGGCTTCATAAAAATCGTCGACCGCAAAAAGGATATGATCCTGGTCTCCGGCTTTAATGTGTACCCGAACGAACTCGAAGAAGTCATCGCCAAGCATCCGGGCGTGCTTGAATGCGCCTGTGTCGGCGTGCCGGACGAGCATTCGGGCGAAGCGGTCAAGGTGTTCGTGGTGCGTAAAGACCCGACCCTGACGGTCGAACAATTGATGGCTTACTGCAAGCAGGAATTCACCGGCTATAAGAAGCCGAAGTACATCGAATTCCGCAGCGAGCTTCCGAAAACCAATGTCGGCAAAATCCTGCGCCGCGTGCTGCGCGATGAAAAGCATGCGGCGTAAGCGGCATCGCCACGGAGAATAATACATTCGCTTATTTAGCGGCACGACCGCCCGCGGGCGGTCTTTTGCATTCACAGTTACAGTAAAAAAGACGAGGCATAGATGGACAAGTTTTGGCTTAAGTCGTACCAGGAGGGCGTGCCTGCGGAAATCGATTACACGCAATACCGCTCGCTCACCCACCTGCTGGAAGAAGCGTTCCGCAAGTACGCCGACCGCAAGGCCTACGTTTGCATGGACAAGTCCATCACCTACGCGGAACTGGACCGCATGTCGGCGCAGATGGGCGCCTGGCTGCAAAGCCGCGGCCTGAAACCGGGCGCGCGCGTGGCCATCATGCTGCCCAATGTGCTGCAATATCCGGTGGCCATGGCCGCCGTGCTGCGCGCCGGCTACGTGATCGTCAACGTCAACCCGCTCTACACCCCGCGCGAGCTGCAGCACCAGATGATCGACTCGGGCGCCGAAGCCATCGTGGTGCTGGAAAACTTTGCCCACACGGTGCAGGAAGTGCTGGCCAAGACCCAGGTCAAGCACGTCATCATGGCCACCATGGGCGACCTGCTCGGCCCCCTGAAAGGCATGATCGTCAACCTGGTGGTGCGCAAGGTCAAAAAAATGGTGCCGGCCTTTTCGCTGCCGGACGCGGTCCCGTTCAACAAGGTGCTCGCCGAAGGGGCGCGCCTGACGCTCACGCCGGCCACGCTCGGCCACGACGACATCGCCTTCTTGCAGTACACCGGCGGCACCACCGGCGTGTCCAAGGGCGCGGTCCTGCTGCACAAGAACGTGATCGCCAACGTGCTGCAGAACGAAGCCTGGCTGCAGCCGACCCTCGACACCCTGCCCAAGAACCAGCAACTGCAATTCGTGTGTGCGCTGCCGCTGTACCATATCTACTCGCTCACCGTGTGCTCGCTCATGTCCACCCGCCTGGGCGGCATGAACCTGCTCATTCCGAACCCGCGCGACATGCCGGGCTTCGTCAAGGAATTGAGCAAATACCGCATCAACGTGTTCCCGGCGGTCAATACCCTGTACAACGGCCTGCTCAACAACGCCGAATTCGCCAAGCTCGATTTTTCCAGCTACAAGGTGTGCAACGGCGGCGGCATGTCGGTGCAGCAGTCGGTGGCGGACCGCTGGCTCAAGCTGACCGGCACCCCGATCATCGAAGGCTACGGCATGTCCGAAACGTCCCCGGTGGCCACCGCCAACCGCTGCGACATCAAGGAATTCACCGGCTCGATCGGCCTGCCGTATCCGTCCACCGACATCGCCATCCTCGACGACAACGGCAATCACGTGGCGCTCGGCGAACGCGGCGAAATCGGCATCCGCGGCCCGCAGGTCATGGCGGGCTACTGGAAGCGCGACGACGAAACCGCCAAGTCGATGACCGCCGACGGTTTCTTCAAGACCGGCGACATCGGCATCATGGATGAACGTGGCTACACCAAGATTGTCGACCGCAAGAAAGACATGATTCTGGTCTCGGGCTTTAACGTCTATCCGAACGAAATCGAAAGCGTGATCTCGTCGCATCCGGGCGTGCTCGAATGCGCGTGCATCGGCGTGCCGGACCATAATTCGGGCGAAGCGGTCAAGCTGTTCGTGGTGCGCAAGGACCCGAACCTGACGGCGGAAGACCTGCTCGAATTCTGCAAGGAGCAGCTCACGGCCTACAAAAAGCCGAAGTACATCGAGTTCCGCACCGATCTTCCGAAGACCAACGTCGGCAAGATCCTGCGCCGCGAACTGCGCGACCCGGCGCCGGTCGTCACGGCTTGATCCCGACGGGAGCCGCTAGACTTGGCGCGCTCCCGCTTTGCCGTTGGCCACTTCAAAGCTCGCCAGCGTCGCCTTGCCCGACTGCGCAATGCGCACATCGTCCAGCCCGACGAACACGGTCGTGGTCTTGTCCGGCGTCACATCCATCAGCATGAACCCGCGCTTGTCGCTGCGCCCGTATTTGGTATGCGGGTTCATCTCCAGATACTGCAAGGTGCGCGCCTGCGGCCGTGAGCCCGACGTCACCGAGGTCCCGCAAAACTCGGTCGCGATGACCGGATTGCGCCTGGACGAGGGCCGGTTAAAGTCACCCAGCAAGTCCGACGCATAAAACGTGTGTACATCGCCCGCCAGCACCACCGGATTGGCCGCGCCGCTCTTGCCCAGCGCCTCGAACAGCCGCTGGCGCGCCACCGGATAGCCATCCCACCCATCATTCCAGAAGCGCCCGTCGGCGGTTTTGTGTACCGGCACCTGGCTCGATTGCGCCATCGGCGTCTGCTGCGCGATCAGGTTCCAGCGCGCCTTCGACGAAGTGAACCCCTCGGCCAGCCACCCCTCCTGCGCGCGTCCCAGCATCGAGCGGCCCGGGTCGCGCAGCGCCGCGCAGGCGCGCGTGACCGAGCTCGAACCACCCCGCCCTGCCGGCGCACAAGCATGCGTGGCGCGGTACTGGCGGTCGTCGAGCACATGAAAGCGCGCCAGCCGCCCCCAGTCGTAGCGCTGGTACATGCGCATGCCGGCGTACTCGCCCGGCCGCGCCAGCACCAGTCGCAGCGGCATATGCTCATAAAACGCCTGGTAGGCCGCCGCGCGCCGCAATGCAAAGCCGGCATCGAGCCGTTCGTCGCGCTCGCCCGCGTAATCGTTGGCCACCTCGTGGTCGTCCCAGGTCACGATCCACGGCGCCGCCAGGTGCGCGCCCTGCAAATCGGGGTCGCTCTTGTACTGGGCGTAGCGCGCGCGGTACTCGGCCAGCGAAAACGATTCCGCCGTGCGCACGGCCGAAGCAGGGTGCGCCAGCTGGTACGGCCCCCACTCATAAATATAGTCGCCCAAAAACGCCACCAGGTCGGGCGCGGCGGCGGCGATGTGGCGGTGCGCGGCGTAGCTGCCGAATTCCCAGTGCTGGCATGAGGCCACCGCCAGCTTGAGCGCGGCCGGCATGGACTCGGGCGCCGGCGCGGTGCGCGTGCGTCCGGCCGGGCTGACCGCCTCGCCCAGCATGAAGCGATACCAGTACCAGCGCGCCGGTTCCAGTCCGCGCACGTCCACATGCACGCTGTGCGCCAGCGCCGGCAGCGCGCTGGCCGTGCCCCTGGCCGCGATGCGGGTGAACGCCTGGTCGTGCGCCACTTCCCAGCGCACCGAAAAGGCGACCGGCGGCGTGGCCGCGGCGTTCAATGGATCGTTCAGGATGCGCGTCCACAGCAGCACCGAGTCGGGCAGGGGAGAGCCGGAGGCCACCCCCAGGCTGAATGGATAGCTGGTACCGGCTGGACGCGCGTAGGCGCCCGGCAGGGCGATGCCGCCGGCGGCAAGCGCCGCGTACTGAAGGAAGTGGCGGCGCGGCGCGTCCACTCAGCGCTCTTGCGGGAACATCAGCTCATCGAGCGCCGGCACCTTGCGCGGCTTGCGGTCGTCGCCCGTGGCGACATAGGTCAAGGTGGCCTCGGTTACCTTGACGGTGTTGGCCTGCAGTCGGTTACGCTCGGCGTAGACTTCCACGTAAACCGTGATCGAGGTGTTGCCCACCTTGGTGATATCGGCATAAAAAGACAGAAGATCGCCGACGAACACCGGATTTTTGAAGACGAACGAGTTCACCGCGACGGTGGCGACGCGCCCGTTGGCGCGCCGGGTGGCCGGCAGCGAGCCGGCGATATCGACCTGCGCCATGATCCAGCCGCCGAACACATCGCCGTAGACGTTAGCGTCGGAGGGCGCGGGCATGACACGCAGCTCGGGCATCTTGCCGGCTGGGAGACCGCGGGGGGCGGGAGCGGGTACTGTGTTTTCTGGCGTGGTCATCGTAAATTCTCTTGAAGGGCTACAATCGACCGGAATTGAACCACAAATACCCGAGCTCCGCCATGCGCCGTCATTCCTCCCCTCCGCCTCCCGTCGACCCGACCGCCCCGCGCCGCAGCGACTGGGGCACCTTGAAGACCCTGATTCCCTACCTGTGGGTCTACAAATGGCGCGTGATGGCGGCCCTGGGCTGCCTGATCGCCGCCAAGCTGGCCAACGTCGGCGTGCCGCTGGTGATGAAACGGCTGATCGACCAGCTGACCATCAATCCATCGAACCCGAAGGCGCTGCTGGTGCTGCCGCTCGGCGCGCTGGTCGCCTACGGCCTGCTGCGCCTGTCCACCACGGTCTTCACCGAGCTGCGCGAATTTTTGTTCGCGCGCGTGACGCAACGCGCCGTGCGCACCATCGCCCTGCGCGTGTTCCGCCACCTGCACGCGCTGTCGCTGCGCTTTCACCTGAACCGCCAGACTGGCGGCATGACGCGCGATATCGAGCGCGGCACGCGCGGCGTCAGCTCGCTCATCTCGTACACCCTGTTTAACATCCTGCCGACCCTGGTCGAAATCACCCTGGTGCTGGGCTACCTGGTGACCCACTACGACATCTGGTTCAGCGCCATTACCGGCGTGGCGCTGGTGACCTACATTGCGTTCACCGTCATCGTGACCGACTGGCGCACCCACTTCCGGCGCACCATGAACGACCTCGATTCCAAGGCCAACACCAAGGCGATCGACTCGCTGATCAACTACGAGACCGTCAAATACTTCGGCAACGAAGATTACGAAGCGGCGCGCTACGACGAAGGCTTGAAACACTACGAGAACGCCGGCGTCAAGTCGCAAACCTCGCTGTCGGTCCTGAACACCGGGCAATCGCTGATCATCGCCACCGCCGTCACCCTGATTCTGTGGCGCGCGACCGAAGGCGTGATCGCCGGCAGCATGACCCTGGGCGACCTGGTGCTGGTGAACTCCTTCATGATCCAGCTCTACATCCCGCTCAACTTCCTGGGCGTGATCTACCGCGAAATCAAGCAGAGCCTGGCCGACATGGAGCGCCTGTTCTCGCTGCTGGACCAGAACCGCGAAGTGGCCGACAGCGCCGGGGCCAGGGCGCTCGCCACCCACGGCGCCCAGGTCGCGTTCTCGAACGTACACTTCAGCTACGAAACCAAGCGCCAGATTTTGTTCGACGTCGATTTTACGATTGCGGCCGGCACCACCACCGCCGTGGTGGGCCACAGCGGCTCGGGCAAGTCGACCTTGTCGCGCCTGTTGTTCCGCTTTTATGACGTCAACAGCGGCGCCATCACCATCGACGGCCAGGACTTGCGCAACGTCACCCAGGAATCGCTGCGCCGGGCGATCGGCATCGTGCCGCAGGATACGGTGCTGTTCAACGACAGCATCGAATACAACATCGCCTACGGCAAGCCGGGAGCGAGCAAGGACGACATCGTCGCCGCCGCGCGCGCCGCCTCCATCCACGACTTCATCGAAACGCTGCCGGACGGTTACGCCACCATGGTGGGCGAGCGCGGACTGAAACTGTCGGGCGGCGAAAAGCAGCGCGTAGCGATCGCGCGCACCCTGCTCAAGGACCCGGCGATCCTGATTTTTGACGAAGCCACCTCCGCCCTCGACTCCAAGGCCGAACAGGCGATCCAGGCCCAGTTGAAGGAAATCGCGAAGAACCGCACCACCCTGGTGATTGCGCACCGCCTCTCGACGGTGGCCGACGCCGAGCAGATCCTGGTGCTCGATCATGGGCGCATCGTGGAACGGGGAACGCATTACGCGCTGCTGGCGGCGAAAGGCCTGTACGCCCAGATGTGGGAACGGCAGCAGGCCAGGCAGGATGAGGAAGAGGTGGAGTCGCCGCTCGACGTGGAATAAGCGGGTGGGCACGCCGTGCCCACCGCCAAAGCAGTGTTAAAGCGCAGTTAGTAGGTGTAGAACATGCGCTGGATTTCCTTGGTGCTGCTGGTTTTGGTCAGCGCCAGCATCAGCAGGATGCGCGCCTTTTGCGCATTGAGCGTATCGGCCGCCACGAAGTCCAGCTGATCGTCATTGGCTTCGCCGTTGCGTGCCAAAATGCCCTGTCCCACGCGGCTGGCGCGCACGATGATCGCGCCCTTGGCGCGTGCCGCTTTCAACGACGGCACCACCTTGCCGGCCAGGCTGCCGTCGCCCACGCCAGCGTGGACGATGCCCTTCGCGCCGGCCGCCATGAAGGCGTCCACCGCGACCGGATTCATGTTCGCATAACCGTACACGATGTCGACCTGCGGCAGCGACGTCAGCGCGCCGATATCGAACTCGGTCTCGGTCGTGTGCTTGCGCACCGACTGGCGATAGAAGAAAGGCTTGCTGCCCTGGATGTAGCCGAGCAGGCCCAGTTCCGGCGTGCGGAAAGAGTCCAGGGTCGAGGTATTGACCTTGGTGACATCGCGCGCGGACTGGATCTGGTCGTTCATCGCCACCAGCACGCCCTTGCCGACCGCTTCCGGGCTGGCGGCCAGCATCACCGAGTTATACAGGTTGATCGGGCCGTCGGCCGACAGCGCCGTCGATGGCCGCATCGCCCCGACCAGCACCACCGGTTTACGGCTCTTGACCACCAGGTTGAGGAAGTACGCGGTTTCTTCCAGCGTGTCGGTGCCGTGCGTGATGACGATGCCATCGACGTTGTTCTGCGCCAGCAGCACGTTGACCCGCTTGGCCAGCGTGAGCCAATGCTCGTTGCTCATGTTTTCGCTGGCGATCTGGAACACCTGCTCGCCGGTGACGTTGGCCACCTTCGACAGTTCCGGCACCGCCTTGATCAGGTTTTGCACGCCCACCGTGGCGGCGGTGTAGCCGACCGTGGTGGTGCTGCTCGCGCCGGTGCCGGCGATGGTGCCGCCGGTGGCCAGGATGGTCACGTTGGCCAGCTTGGGCGCGGCGCTTTCGGCCTGCACCGCACTGCTCACCGCCACCAGCATGGCGAACAGGGCGATCATCGATCGGGTGGTTTTTTGATACAGCATGGGTTCTCCTTGGATTGATGTTTATGGTTGTTTGTAGACGACGCCGTCCTTCATCACAAAGCGCACCTGCTGCAGGAGCGCGATGTCGCGCAGCGGGTCGCCGGCAACGGCGATGATGTCGGCCGCGTAGCCCGGTTCCACCGAACCGAGGCGGGTACTTTGGTCGAGCAGGGCGGCGGCGTTCAGGGTGGCCGCGCGGATCGCTTCGAGCGGCGCCATGCCCGCTTCGACCATGTAGGCGAATTCCTTGGCGTTCTCGCCGTGCGGGAACACGCCGGCGTCGGTGCCGAAGGCGATCTTCACGCCGGCCTTGTAGGCGCGCGCGAAGGTGGCCTGGATCTGCGGGCCGATGGCGGCCGCTTTCGGGCGCACCAGCGGCGAATAGTAATCCGGGTCCCTGGCCTTGTCGGCCACGTAGCGGCCGGCCGACATGGTGGGCACGTACCAGGCGCCGTGCTTCTTGAACAGGGCGATGATGTCGTCGTCCATGATGGTGCCGTGTTCGATCGAGTCGATCCCGGCGCGCAGCGCGCGCTTGATGCCTTCGGTGCCGTGCGCATGGGCCGCGACCCGGAAGCCGTAGTCTTTGGCGGTGCCGACGATGGCGCGCAGTTCGTCCTCGGTGTACTGGGCGTTCTGGCCGTTGCGGGCCTGGCTCAACACGCCGCCGGTGGCGGTGACCTTGATCAGGTCCGCGCCTTCCTTGTAGCGCGCGCGCACCGCTTCGCGCGCGCCTTCGGCGCTATTGACCACGCCTTCGTTCGGTCCCGGCGTGCCCAGTGCATGGCTCAAGCGCTGCGAAAAATTATTGGTCGGATCGGCGTGCCCGCCGGTGGTCGCGATCGATTTGCCCGACGTGAACATGCGCGGGCCGGGAATGCTGCCGGCCGCAATGGCGCGCTTGAGCGAGACGTTCAGGCCATCGCTCGCGCCCAGGTCGCGCACGGTGGTGAAACCGGCTTTCAGGGTGCGTTCGGCGAAGACGACGGAGCGGTAGGCATGGTCGGCGGGATTGAGGCTGATGGCGTCGCGCAGGGCGTCGGCCTGCTTCTGGGTTTCGCCGGTCAGATGCACGTGCATGTCGATCAGGCCGGGCAGGCAGGAGTGGGCAGACAGGTCGATGTGGCCCGCTGTCGGGTTAGCGTCCGCGTTCGCGCCCGCGCTCATCGGCCCGACCGACTTGATTGAGCCATCCTCGATGACGATGCTCACCTTGTCGCGCCAGGCACCGGTTTTGACATCGAGCAGGCGTCCGCAATCGACGGTCTGGGTGGCCGCTTGCGCACTACCGCAAGCGAGCAAAATACCGATGGCGGACAGCTTGAGCATTGCGGGTCTCCCGAGAAAAATGATGGCAAAAGAGCATACATGAATGCGATATGCAGAAGTGCGGCCAAGGCCCAAAAGCAAAGGGCGGAAAAGCTGTGCTTTTCCGCCCCTGGGCATGCGTGTCTTTACTTAAGCGGCGAGGTGGCCGGTTCGACCATGCCAGGGTCGCTCAATTCACCCTCCCACTTGGCCACGACCGCCGTGGCGATGGCATTGCCGATCACGTTGGTGGCCGAACGCGCCATGTCGAGGAAGTGGTCGATGCCGAGCAACAGCAGCAAGCCCGCTTCAGGGATGTTGAACTGGCCCAGGGTGGCGGCGATCACCACCAGCGAGGCGCGCGGCACGCCGGCCATGCCCTTGGAGGTCAGCATCAGCACCAGCATCATGGTCAGCTGGGTCGACAGCGTCATTTCGATGCCGTAGGCCTGGGCGATGAACACGGTGGCGAAGGTGCAGTACATCATCGAGCCATCGAGGTTGAACGAATAACCGATCGGCAGCACGAACGCGGCGATACGGTTACGCACACCGAAGCGCTCCAGGCCTTCCAGGGTCTTTGGAAAAGCCGCTTCCGACGACGCGGTGGAAAACGCCAGGATGGTCGGCTCGCGCACTTCGCGCAGCAGCGCAAACACGCGCGGTCCCAGGAACAGGAAGCCGGCAATCGTCAGCGCCACCCACAACACGCCGATGGCGATGTAGAACTCGCCCATGAAAATGCCGTAGGTCGACAGGATGCCGATGCCGCTCTTGGCGATGATGCCAGACACCGCCGCCAGCACCGCGATCGGGGCCAGGTTCATCACATAGCCGGTCACCTTGAGCATGACGTGGGCAACGCCGTCGATGGCTTCGATCATCGGGTTGGCGCGCGCGCCGACCGCGGCGGCGGCGGTGCCGAAGAACAGCGAGAAGATCACGATCTGCAGGATTTCATTCTTGGCCATGCCGTCCACGATCGACGACGGCACCAGGTGGGTGACGAATTCCTTCAGCGTCAGGCTGCTGGTGACGATGCCCGATACCGCGCCGGCCGGCGGCAGGTGAGCCACCATGGCGTCGCCGGGACGGAACAGGTTGACCAGGATCAGGCCGAGCGAGAGCGACATGATCGAGGCCAGCACGAACCAGCCCAGCGCCTTGGCGCCGATGCGGCCGACTTCCTTGGCGTCGCCCATCTTGGCGATGCCGACCACCAGGGTCGAAAACACCAGCGGCGCGATGATCATTTTAATCAGGCGCAGGAACAGCGTGGTTACCAGCGACATGTATTCGGCGAAGGCGGCCGGGTTTGGCGTGCTGACATTGATGACATACCCGAGCACCACCCCGAGCACGAGGGCCAGAAGGATGTAGAGGGTAAGGCGGTTTTTCTGGTTCATGGGCTGTGCGTCCTGTATTTGAGTCGATTCGGTGGCGTCAGGGACAGCGGAAAGCCGGTTTCCCTGCATTCTCGGGCAAAATAGCGGTATTTTGTGAGCGAACCAGCCAGTTATGTGATGATTTTCTTGGCAAGTTCCGCAGTATCCTAGGGGCCGCAGGTGCTGTCAAGCTCGCACCTTCTCTATTAGAACAGACGAAAAACAACATGATCGAACTAAAAAATGTCAGTAAGTGGTATGGCCAGTTCCAGGTGCTGGCCGACTGCACGACCGAGGTGGGCAAGGGCGACGTGGTGGTCATCTGCGGCCCGTCCGGGTCCGGCAAGTCGACCCTGATCAAGACCGTCAACGGGCTCGAACCGTTTCAGCAGGGCGAAGTACGGGTCGACGGCGTCTCGGTGGGCGACAAAAAGACCGACCTGTCGGCACTGCGCGCGCGTATCGGCATGGTGTTCCAGAATTTCGAGCTGTTCCCGCACCTGTCGGTACGCGACAACCTGACGCTCGGCCAGACCCGGGTGCTCGGGCGCAGCCTGGAAGAAGCGACCGCCAAGGGCTTGCAGTACCTGGACCGGGTGGGCCTCCTGGCGCAGCAGGATAAATACCCCAGCCAGTTATCGGGCGGCCAGCAGCAGCGCGTGGCGATCGCGCGCGCGCTGTCGATGGACCCGATCGCCATGCTGTTCGACGAGCCCACCTCCGCGCTCGACCCGGAAATGATCAACGAAGTGCTCGACGTGATGGTCGGCCTGGCGCAGGAAGGCATGACCATGATGGTCGTCACCCACGAAATGGGCTTTGCGCGCAAGGTGGCCGGGCGCATTTTGTTCATGGACCACGGCCGCATCGTCGAAGACAGCCCGACCCAGGAATTCTTCACCGCGCCGCGTTCCGAGCGCGCGCGCGAGTTTTTGGCCCGGATCATTCACTGACGCTGGCGCGCCTGCGATTACAGGAAGTCGTCTTCTCGCTGGTGCCGCACCGCGAGAATGGTGACGGTGTGTGCGTCTTCGATCTCGAACAGGGCGACATACCCTGCGCCGCCAAAATCAATGAGCAACTCCCTGAGACGGGGCGAGTCGGCAGCCGCTTTTCTGCAGGTGAAGGGAAATTCCTCCAGTAGCGTCATGGCTTTGGCAATGATCGTACGCGCCCGCCTGGCCACGCCAATGTCCTTGGCGGCCAGGTAGGCATACAGGCGGCGCAAGTCGGCCCGAGCCTCTTTTGTATACCTGACGCGAAAACTCATTTGACCGCCCGGGCCTCGGCGTCGGCAATGACTTCATCGAGGTCGCGCAGGACATCGTCGGCACTGAAATACTCGCCGCTTTGCAGTGCCGCGTCGCGCGAGGCGAGACCGCGTTCGATAAAGTCGCGTTGCGCGCGGCGCTGCCGAATCTGCAGTGTCACCGATTGCGCGACAAAGCTGGACAGGGATTCGCCGCTCTCCAGTACGCTTTCGGCTGCTTCGCGCAATTCTGGTGCGACTCGTAGAGAAGGAAAGTTGGCAGTTTTCAAGGTGACCTCCATGCGTTGCATTTGCAACGCAGTATCTCAAGCTTCTGATGTGGATGCAAGCAGCAGGTTCAAACGTGCGCCATGTTTCTTGGATGAATCACGAGCGATTGGTCGCCTTCGGAGGTTAAAATACCGCATCCGTTTTCCGAAAGCCGCCATGTCCACCATCGATACCCCCCAGAGCCTGACCATCACCCGTCCCGACGACTGGCACCTGCACCTGCGCGACGGCGCCGCCCTGGCCAGCGTGCTGCCGCACAGCGCGCGCCAGTTCGCCCGCGCCATCGTCATGCCCAACCTCAAACCCCCGGTCACCACCACCGCCATGGCCCAGGCCTACCGCGAGCGCATCCTGGCCGCGCTGCCGGCCGGCATGCGCTTCGAGCCGCTGATGACGCTCTACCTGACCGACAATACCGACCCGGACGACATCCGGCGCGCCCAGGACAGCGGCTTTGTCCACGCCGTCAAGCTCTACCCGGCCGGCGCCACCACCAATTCCGACGCCGGCGTGACCGACCTGACGCGCTGCTACAAGACGCTCGACGTCATGCAGGAAGTCGGCATGCCCTTCCTGGTGCATGGCGAAGTGACCGACCAGGAGATCGACCTGTTCGACCGCGAGGCAGTCTTCATCGAGCGCGTCATGCGTCCGCTGCGGCGCGATATGCCGGAACTGAAAATCGTCTTCGAGCACATCACCACCAGGGACGCGGCGCAGTACGTGGCCGAAGCCGACGGCCCGATCGCCGCCACCATCACCGCGCACCATCTCCTGTACAACCGCAACGAGATCTTCAAGGGCGGCATTCGACCGCATTACTACTGCCTGCCGGTGCTCAAGCGCGAAGAACACCGCCTGGCCTTGATGACGGCCGCCACCAGCGGCGACGAGCGCTTTTTCCTGGGCACCGATTCGGCCCCGCACGCGGTGGGCGCCAAGGAGACCTCGTGCGGCTGCGCCGGCTGCTACACCGCGCTGCACGCGATGGAGATGTATGCCGAAGCGTTCGAACGCGCCGGTGCGCTCGACAAGCTCGAAGCCTTCGCCAGCTTCCACGGCCCGGATTTCTACGACCTGCCGCGCAACACCGAGCAGGTGACGCTCAAGCGCGAAGCCTGGACCTTGCCACAGACCGTGCCGATGGCCGACTCCACCCTGGCGCCGCTCAACGCCGGCGAACAGATTAACTGGAAGCTGCTGTAAGCGATGCTCTCGCAGATCGACTGGGCGCGCCCGTGGTACGACGCGGTGCGCCCCGCGTTTGCGCGCCTGGGTCTTGAGGTCGGCAGCGTGGCCGAGGCCCTGAACGCGGCTGCCGCGCCGCTGGCGCTGGTCAACCAGCGCGGCCTGCCGCTGCGCTTCGTGCCGCAGGACCAGTTGCCGGACGGGCGCGCCTACGAAGAATTCATTGGCGCCACCGGCTGCGTGCCCACGCGCGAGAACCTGCACGACTTCTTCAATGGCCTTGTGTGGCTGACCTTCCCGCGCATCAAGCAGCAATTGAACGCCCTGCAGGCGGCGCAGATCGCGCTGGCCGGGGTGGGCAAGTCGCGTGGCGCGGCGCGCGACGGCGCCACCATTTTCGACGAAAACGCGGCGCTGCTGGTGGTGCGGACCGGCGGCCAGGGCGAGCGCCTGGTGGCCGCCCTGCGCGCGCACGGCTGGATTGAGGCACTATACGAACGGCGTGGCGCCTTTGGGCCGGACGCCGAAGTCTGGCTGTTCGGGCACGCGCTGATGGAAAAGCTGGTCGCGCCGCGCAAGGCGATCACCGCGCACACGCGCGTGGTGGTGGCCGGCGACGATTACTTCGCGCTGTCGCACGACCAGCGGCGCGCCTGGATCGACGGCCGGGTCGCCGCCGAACTGGCGGACCAAGGATTGAGCACTGCCTGTTTTACTCCCTTGCCGGTGCTTGGCGTGCCCGGTTGGTGGGAAGGGCAGGACCACGCGTTTTACGCCGACACCACGGTATTTCGGCCCAAGCGGGCCGTTTGAGGAGAACACATGACTGAAGCGGTACGTTGGGGAATTCTGGGCACGGGCAAGATTGCGCGCGCGTTTGCGACGGCCTTGCGCGACACGCCGGGCGCGCTGCTGGCCGGCGTGGCCTCGCGCAGCCTGGAAAGCGCGCAAGCCTTCGGCGCCGAATTTGGCGCGCTTGCCAGCTACGGCTCGTACCAGGCGCTGGCCGACGCGGCGGACATCGACGTGGTCTACATCGGCACTCCGCACCCGATGCACGTCGACAATGCCGTCATGGCCCTCAATGGCGGCAAGGGCGTGCTGTGCGAAAAGCCCTTCACCATGAACTTGGGCGAAGCGGAACACATCGTGGCGCTGGCGCGCGAGAAGAAGCTGTTCCTGATGGAGGCGATGTGGACGCGCTTCATGCCGGCGCTGGCCGAAGTGCGGCGCATCATCGCGTCCGGCGAGATCGGCACCGTACACCAGGTGACGGCCGATTTTGGTTTCGCGGGCACGCAGGACCGGCTGCATCGCCTGAACAATCCGGCGCTGGGCGGCGGCGGGCTGCTCGATTTGGGGATTTATCCGCTCTCGATTGCCGCTGCGCTGCTCGGACCCGTGGCCGAGGTGCGGGCCATGGCGCTGATGGGCGAGACCGGGGTCGATATCCAGACCGGCTTCACCATGCGGCACCAAGGTGGAGGCATGTCGGTGTGCAGTTGCTCGCTCAGGGCCAGGACGCCGGCGGAGCTGACCGTGTCCGGCAGCCTGGGGCAGGTACGGATGAACACCATGTTCCACCGGGCGCAGTCGGTGACCGTGACCACGGCGGACGGCGCGCGCACGATTGATACGCCGTACCTGGGCAACGGGTATGTGCATGAGGCGATGGAAGTGGGGCGCTGTTTGAAAGAAGGGCTGCTGGAGAGCCCCGGCATGCCGCTCGACGAGACGCTGCATCTGATGGGGGTCCTCGATACGATGCGCGGCCAGATCGGCTTGCGCTATCCGGCGGACCTTTGACACGTCGTTCCCGCGCCAAGGCGGCACTCGGCGGGAACGACGGGGGACGGCGGCGGGAACAACAGGGACGGCGGCGACGAGCGCTACACCTTCAAAAACTCTTCCTTGCCCCCCAGCCAGCGCGCCAGGTGCGCTTCCACCACATCATCGACCGCCTCGTGAATCAGCTTGTGCGCCACGTCGCGCGCCTGTTCCACCAGCCACTGGTCGGTCTCCAGGTCGGCGAACCTGAGCATCGCCTGGCCCGACTGGCGCGCCCCTAAAAACTCGCCCGGCCCGCGAATCTCCAGGTCCCTGCGCGCAATCTCGAATCCATCGGTGGTCTCGCGCATGGTCATCAAGCGCTGCTTGGCGATCGGCCCCAGCGGGCTCTGATACAGCAGCAAGCACACGCTGGCCGCCGAGCCGCGTCCCACCCGGCCGCGCAACTGGTGCAGCTGCGACAAGCCGAAGCGTTCCGCGTGCTCGATCACCATCAGCGACGCATTCGGCACATCCACCCCCACCTCGATCACGGTGGTGGCCACCAGCACCTGCACCTCGTTCGCGGTGAACGCATCCATCACCTCCTGCTTCTCGGCCGCCTTGAGGCGCCCATGCACCAGCCCCACCTGCAAGTCGGGCAGGGCCTCGGCCAGCATCGCGTGCGTATCGGTGGCGGTCTGCAACTGCAGCGCCTCCGACTCCTCGATCAGGGGACACACCCAGTAAATCTGGCGCCCCTCCAGCGCCGCCGCGTGGACCCGCTCGATGACTTCGTCGCGCCGGTTCTGGTCGATCGCGCGCGTGACGATCGGGCTGCGCCCCGGCGGCAGTTCATCGATGATCGACACTTCCAGGTCGGCGTAATAGGTCATCGCCAGGGTGCGCGGAATCGGCGTGGCCGACATCATCAACTGGTGCGGCGTCTTGCCGTTGCTGCCCTTGTTGCGCAGGGTCAGGCGCTGGCCCACGCCGAAACGGTGCTGCTCGTCGACGATCACCAGCCCCAGTTTCGCAAACTGCACCGTATCCTGGATCAGCGCGTGCGTGCCGATCACCAGCTGCGCCTCGCCCGACTCCACCATGGCGGTGGCGGCCAGCTTGTCCTTCTTTTTCAGGCTGCCGGTCAGCCACGCCACCTTCACCCCGAGCGGCTCCATCCAGCCGGCGATCTTGCGGAAGTGCTGGTCGGCCAAGATTTCGGTCGGCGCCATCAGGGCCGCCTGGTAGCCGCTGTCGATGGCCTGCGCGGCGGCCAGCGCCGCCACCACCGTCTTGCCGCTGCCGACATCCCCCTGCAGCAGGCGCTGCATCGGATAGCCGTTTTTCAGGTCGGCCCGGATTTCTTTCAGCACGCGCTGCTGCGCGCCGGTCAGCTTGAACGGCAACTGCCCCAGAAACGCCTCCGACAGCGCGCCGACGGCCTTGAGCACCGGCGCACCCTTGACCCGGCGCGCCCGCTGCGCGCGTTTGAGCGAAAGCTGCTGCGCCAGCAGTTCGTCGAACTTCATGCGGATCCAGGCCGGGTGCGAGCGCTCGACCAGCGAATGGGCGTCGATTTCCTGCGGCGGATAGTGCAGCAGGCGCACCGACGGCTCGAAATCGGTCAGGTTCATTTCTTCGCGCAGGGCCGGCGGCAGGGTGTCGCGCCAGTCGATGCGCTTCATCGCATCGGCGATCGCGCGCCGCAAGATCGCCTGCGACAAGCCTTCGCCAGACGGATACACGGGCGTGAGCACGGTCGGCAGCGGCGCGCCTTCGTTAATCACCTTGTACGATGGATGCACCATCTCGGCCCCGAAGAAGCCATGCTTGAGTTCCGCCCGGGCGCGCACGCGCGTGCCCTCGGCCAGTTGCTTGACCTGGCTGCCGTAAAAATTCATGAAGCGCAGCAGCAGGTCGCCGCTCTCGTCGGCGATGGTGACGAGCAGCTGGCGCCTTGGGCGCAAGCTGATCTCGTTTTTCGTCACGATGCCCTCGACCTGCGACACATGGCCGCCGCGCAGGCACGCTTCGCGGATCGACACCACGACGGTTTCGTCCTCGTAGCGCATGGGCAGGTGCAGCACCAGGTCCATGTCGGTGTGCAGGCCCAGCTTGGCGAGCTTGCTTTCGTTGGTTTTCGGTGGCGTTTTCGGTTTGGTTGGCGGCATATTGAAGCAAGGTGAAGCAACGGCGGTGCGTAAGCGGGTAAAATAGAGGGTTGCCCTGCACGCGTGAGCCCTTATTGTACGGCTCTTGACCCTCTTTTTTACAAAATTAGCAGAATGTACTCGCTCTCCGACTTCGATTTCGACCTGCCCGCCGAGCGCATCGCGCAAACACCGCTGCCGAACCGCAGCGCCTCCCGCCTGTTGCACCTGGACGGGACGGCCCTGGTCGACCGCCAGTTCGCCGACATGGTCGACCTGCTCGCCCCCGGCGACCTCCTGGTGATGAACGACACGCGCGTGCTCAAGGCGCGCTTTTTCGGCGTCAAGGAAACCGGCGGCAACGTCGAGGTGCTGGTCGAGCGCATCCTCGACAGCCGCACCGTGCTGGCCCAGGTGCGCGCCTCCAAGTCGCCCAAGCCCGGCAACCGGATCCGCCTGGCCGACGCCTTCAACGTCACCGCCGGCGAGCGCGCCGGCGAATTCTTCACCCTCGTGTTCGATGGCGACGTGTTCGAACTGATCGAAGCGCACGGGCGCCTGCCGCTGCCGCCCTATATTGAACACGATGCCGACGAATTCGACGAAACGCGCTACCAGACCGTGTATTCGCGCGCGCCGGGCGCGGTGGCCGCGCCGACCGCCGGCCTGCACTTCGACCAGGCGCTGCTGGCCGCCCTGGGCGCGAAGGGCGTCAATTTCGCCTACGTCACCCTGCACGTGGGCGCCGGCACCTTCCAGCCGGTGCGGGTCGAAGCGCTGGCCGAGCACAAGATGCACACCGAGTGGTACACCGTGCCGCAGGAAACCGTGGACGCCGTGCGCGCCGCCAAAGCGGCCGGGCGCGATGTCGTGGCGGTGGGCACCACCAGCCTGCGCGCGCTCGAATCGGCGTCGCAGTCGGATGAACTGGTGGCCGGCAGCGCCGACACGGCCCTGTTCATCACGCCCGGCTACACCTTCAAGACGGTGACGCGCCTGATCACCAACTTCCACCTGCCCAAGTCGACCCTGCTGATGCTGGTGTCGGCCTTTGCCGGGTATGAGGCCATCCGCGCCGCCTATGCGCACGCCATCGCCAGCGAATACCGCTTCTTCAGCTATGGCGACGCCATGCTGCTCACGACCGACAACAAGTAGATCCCACACCCTATGCTCGACTTCCAACTTCTCAAGACCGACACCAGCGGCCTGTCGCACGCGCGGCGCGGTCGCCTCACGCTCAATCACGGCGTCATCGACACCCCGATCTTCATGCCGGTCGGGACCTACGGCTCGGTCAAGGCGATGTCGCCGGTCGAACTCAAGGAGGTCGGCTCGCAGATCATTTTGGGGAACACCTTCCACCTGTGGCTGCGCCCGGGCACCGAGGTGCTCAACAAATTCGGCGGCCTGCACGGCTTCATGGGCTGGGACAAGCCGATCCTGACCGACTCCGGCGGCTTCCAGGTGTTTTCGCTCGGCGCGATGCGCAAGATCACCGAGGAGGGCGTCAAGTTCTCCTCGCCCATCGACGGCAGCAAGCTGTTTTTGTCGCCCGAGATCTCGATGCAGATCCAGCGCGCGCTCAACTCCGACATCGTCATGCAGTTCGACGAATGCACCCCGTACGAAATCGACGGCCGTCCGGCCACCTCGGTGGAAGCGGCGCAATCGATGCGCATGTCGCTGCGCTGGGCGCAGCGCTCGATGAACGAGTTCACCCAGGGCGAGAATCCCAACGCGCTGTTCGGCATCGTCCAGGGCGGCATGTTCGAAAACCTGCGCGACGAATCGCTGGCCGGACTCGAAGAGATCAATTTTCCGGGTATCGCCATCGGCGGGCTGTCGGTGGGCGAGCCGAAGGAAGACATGATGCGCATGCTCGAACACGTCGGCCCGCGCCTGCCGGCCAACAAGCCGCACTATCTGATGGGCGTGGGCACGCCGGAAGACCTGGTGGCCGGCGTGGCCAACGGGATCGACATGTTCGACTGCGTCATGCCGACCCGGAATGCGCGCAATGGCTGGCTGTTTACGCGCTTCGGGGATGTGAAGATCAAGAACGCGCGCTACAAGGACGACCAGGGGCCGCTCGACGAAAGCTGCGACTGCTACTGCTGCAAGAACTTCGCGCGCGCGTATTTACATCACCTGCACCGCTCGAAAGAGATCCTGGGGGCGCGCCTGAACACGATCCACAACCTGCACTACTACCTCAAGCTGATGAGCGAAATGCGCGACGCCATCGACGCCGACCGTTTCCACGCCTTCCGTCTCGAATTCAACGCCGGCCGCGCCCGCGGGGTTTAACAAGTTGTAAAACCGGGGACAGACCCTAATGGCGTTAACTTAAGGCCCGTCATTCCCGCGCAGGCGGGAATCCAAGGTACCGTCGCTCAGCTAAGATGCCTTGGATTCCCGCCTGCGCGGGAATGACGGTCTTGAGGATGATGGGCGAAAACGGTGCTACGGATTGTAGAAGACCAGCAACATGGCGGGCAGTTGTTGAAAATTAAATAACTTTCACCCGCTTGCAAAAACGAAGTTGGCAGCCACATAGGCCAGATTGGCTTGCCGCGAGCATGCGGTGCTAGAATACAGCGCTGATTTTTTAACGAAACTAACCTCAATATCGGAGTCTCCCGTGTTTATTTCCAACGCTTATGCGCAAGCTGCTCCCGCTGCCGCCGATACCAGTTTGATGGGTAATATGAGCACCTTCCTGCCCCTGATCCTGATGTTCGTGGTCATGTATTTCCTGATGATCCGCCCCCAGCAAAAACGCGCCAAAGAGCAGAAATCGATGATGGACGCCCTGTCCAAGGGCGATGAAGTCGTCACCGCCGGCGGCATCCTCGGCAAAGTCGTCAAGGTCAACGAGAGCTACATCACCATCGAGATCGCCAACAACACCCATATCGTTGTGCAGAAAAGTTCGATCACCACGCTGCTGCCGAAAGACACGCTGAAGTCCCTGTAAGCCCGACGCGCGGCCGCGCGCCGCCTGACTGCTCAACATTGAACGCTGGAACACTATGAATCGCTATCCCGTCTGGAAATACATTCTCATCGTCATTGCGCTGTTGCTGGGCGCCTTGTACACGGCGCCCAACTACTTCGTCGAATCGCCTGCGCTCCAGGTGACGACCGGCAGTTCGATCCTCAAGATCACCAACAGCACGAGCGAACAGGTGGAAGCGGCCCTCAAGGCGGCCGCCATCGCGCACGAGGGTGTGAGCCTGGACGGGAATGAAAACAGCACGTCCGTGCGTGCGCGTTTCGCCACCACCGACGCCCAGTTCAAGGCCAAGCTGGCGCTCGAACGCGCCCTGAACCGCAACCCCGCCGAACCGGATTACATCGTCACCGTCAACCTGGTGAAGAACACGCCGCACTGGATGCAGGTGCTGCGCGCCTTGCCGATGAACCTGGGCCTGGACTTGCGCGGCGGCGTGCATTTCCTGATGCAGGTGGACGTGGCCGCGACCACTGAAACCAAGATCACGGGTATCCAGCAGAGCGTGCGCAGCCAGCTGCTCAGCAAGGACAACAAGGACGAGGCGCGCCATAGCGGCATCACCCGCGTCGGCCAGGCCATCGAAGTACGTTTTGACGATGCCGCCCGGCGCGCCAAGGCACGCTCGATCATCGGCGAGTCGGCCGACCTGCTGTTGACCGACGCCTCCGATGCCAACGGTCTGAAACTGATCGTCGCGCTCAAGCCGGAAGCGCTGCAGCGCACCATCGAAGAAGGCGTCAAGCAAAACATCCTGACCCTGTCGAAGCGGGTCAATGAACTGGGCGTGTCCGAACCGATCATCCAGCAGCAGGGGCGCGACCGCATCGTGGTCCAGCTGCCCGGCGTGCAGGACGTGGCGCGCGCCAAGGACATCATCGGCCGCACCGCCACGCTCGAAATGCGCATGGTCGACGATACCGTGGTGCCGGGCATGGAATCGGCCGCCAACATTCCGCTCACGTCGGAACTGTTCACCGACGAACGCGGCGCCCCGATCGTGCTCCTGAAAGACATCATCCTGACCGGCGAATACATCTCCAGCGCCATCGGCACCATGGACCAGAACAACCAGCCGGCGGTGAGCCTGGACCTGAACGGCAACGGCGGCAGCAAGATGCGCATCGCCACGCGCGAGCGCATCGGCAAGCGCATGGCCATCCTGCTCAAGGAAAAAGGCAAGTACAACGTGCTGTCGGCGCCGGTCATCAACAGTGAACTGGGCAGCCGCTTCCAGATCACCGGCATGGGCACCCCGCAAAAAGCCAACGAACTGGCGCTGCTGCTGCGCTCGGGCGCCTTGTCGGCGCCGATGGAAATCATCGAAGAAAGGGTCATCGGCCCGCAACTGGGCGCCGAGAACATCACCAAAGGCCTGTACTCGACCGTGTACGGCTTCGCCGCGATCGCCATTTTCATGATCATCTACTACCACATGTTCGGCGCCTTCAGCGTCGTCGCGCTGGCCTCGAACCTGCTGTTCCTGCTGGCGCTGCTGTCGTGGATGCAGGTCACCCTGACCCTGCCGGGCATCGCCGCGATCGCGCTGGCGCTGGGCATGGCGATTGACGCCAACGTGCTCATTAACGAACGGATCCGCGAAGAGCTGCGCGCCGGCGAATCGCCGCAGAAGGCGATCGCCGCCGGTTTCGACCGCGCCTGGGCCACCATCCTGGACTCCAACGTGACCACCCTGATCGTCGGTATCGCCTTGCTGGTGTTCGGTTCCGGCCCGGTGCGCGGTTTCGCCGTGGTCCACTGCCTGGGTATCCTGACCTCGATGTTCTCGTCCGTGTTCGTCTCGCGCGGCGTGGTCAACCTCTGGTACGGCCGCAAGAAAAAGCTGAACAAGGTCTCGATCGGTACCGTCTGGACTCCTGGCCTGTCGGTCACGAAATCATAAGCACTTACTACAACAGGACTCAAGATGGAATTTTTCCGCATCAAGAAAGATATTCCCTTCATGCGCCATGCGTTGATTTTCAACGTGATTTCGGCGCTGACCTTCGTGGCGGCCGTGTTTTTCCTGTTCTCCAGGGGCCTGCACCTGTCGGTCGAATTCAAGGGCGGCACCGTGATGGAGCTCAAATACCCGGCCGCCGCCAACCAGGAGAAGATCCGCACGGACCTGATCAAGCTCGGTTACGAGCAGCCTGAAGTGTCCAGCTTCGGCACCGCGCAGGACGTCATGCTGCGCCTGCCGATCATCGAGACGGTGACCGGCTCGACCGGTTCGCAGAAGGTGTTCGCCGCGCTGTGCGCATCCGAAGGCGGCGCCGTCACCCGCATCGACACCGTGGTCAAGGGCCAGAGCGTGGCCAAGGATGTCTGCCATTCCCCAAGCGGCGCCGACGTGCTCAGTCTCCGGAAGGTCGAATTCGTCGGCCCGCAGGTGGGCGACGAACTGGCCCACAATGGCGTGAGCGCTTTGCTCATGGTGGTGCTGTTCGTGGTGATCTACCTGGCGATTCGCTTCGAGTGGAAGTACGCCGTCTCGGCCATCATCGCCAACTTGCACGACGTGGTCATCATCCTCGGCTTCTTCGCCTTCTTCCAGTGGGAGTTCTCGCTGGCGGTGCTGGCCGGCGTGCTGGCGGTGCTCGGTTACTCGGTCAACGAATCGGTGGTCATTTTCGACCGGATCCGCGAAAACTTCCGCAAGCAGCGCAAGGCCAGCGTCGAAGAAGTCATCGACAATGCGATTACCAGCACCATCTCGCGTACCATCATCACCCACGGCTGTACCCAGATGATGGTGCTGTCGATGCTGCTGTTGGGCGGCGCAACGCTGCACTACTTCGCCGTGGCGCTGACCATCGGTATTTTGTTCGGCATCTACTCGTCGGTGTTCGTGGCCGCCGCCATTGCCATGTGGCTGGGCGTGAAACGTGAAGACCTGATCAAGCCGATCAAGGAAAAGGACGAAACCGACGGCGCCGTCGTGTAAGCGCCATTTCGCCTGCTTCGACAATGCCGCCCGGCTCACGCTGCGCGGCATTTTTCATACCTGCCCTCAGCCGAACCATGATGCTTGACGACCGCGCGCCGCCATGAGCCGCACCAACCGCCTGTTCCTGCTGCTCGATGCCCTGCGCGGGCACCGCCGTCCCGTCACCGCCGCCGTGCTGGCCGAGCGCCTGGGCGTGTCCGAACGCACCATCTACCGCGACATCCAGACCTTGTGCGAACTGGGCGCCCCGGTCGACGGCGAAGCGGGGGTCGGGTACATGATGCGCGCCGGGCTGTTCTTGCCGCCGCTGATGTTTTCGACCGACGAACTCGAAGCGCTGGTGCTCGGCGCGCGCTGGGTGCGGCGCCAGGGCGACGACGCGCTGGCCGACGCGGCGTCGAACGCGCTGGCCAAGATCGCCACGGCCACCCCGAAGGACCTGCGCGACTGCATCGCCGAGACCAGCCTGTGGGTGCCGGTCGGTCCCGGCGCGCTTGATACCACCGTGTTCGTGCGGCCCGCGCGCGAAGCCATCCGCGACCAGCACAAGCTGCGCATCGGCTACCGCGACGCCGCGGGAGTGGCGAGCGAGCGCACCGTGTGGCCGTTCGCGCTGGCGTTCTTCGAAGGCGCGCGCGTGCTGGCCGCCTGGTGCGAACTGCGCGGCGCCAACCGCCACTTCCGCATCGACCGCATCGCCACCGCCGTGGCCAGCGGCGAGCGCTATCCGGCGCACCGGCGCGACTTGCTCAAGCGCTGGCGCGAAGAGTTATGCATTGAAGACGACGACTCCTGACAGAAACTGACGCACAGCGCCCCTATCATGGCCGCTCCAACAACTTTTCACGGAGCTGCGCCATGCGCCTGTACCACAACCACCTGTCATCGAACGGCCGCCGCGTACTGATGGTCGCCGAGCAGCTTGGCCTGCCGCTGGACATCGTCAATGTCGACCTGGGGAGCGACAGCGAGCGCGCGCGCCTGCGCGAAATCAACGCCAATGGCAAAGTGCCGCTGCTCGAGGACGGCGACTTCCTGCTGTCGGAATCGTGCGCGATCATGCAATACCTGTGCGACCTCGCCCCCGGCCAGCAACTCTATCCGCAGGATGCGCGGGTGCGGGCCGATGTGAACCGCTGGCTGTTCTGGGGCAGCCAGCATTTTGCCGAGACGATCAGCATCCTGTCGTTCGAACACATATGGAAGGCCATGATCGGCATGGGCGAGGCCGACCCGGCCACGGTAGCACGGGCCGAAGCCGAACTGCGCCAGCTCGGCGCCGTGCTCGACGGCCATCTGGCGCAGCGCGACTGGCTGGTGGGCGACGCGCTCAGCCTGGCCGATATCGGCGTCGTGACGCCGCTGATGTATCTGGAACGGGCCAAGCTGCCGCTGGGCGAGTTCGCCAACCTGATGCGCTGGTTCGACCGCCTGCGCCAGCTTGACCTCTGGAAAAACTCCGGCCCCGCATAAACCTGCACAAGCCGCGACTGCGCCTGCAACCGGGGTCAGAGCATTAATTAGAAATGTTTCAAGTTAAAGCTCTGACCCCGGTTTTTCTCTGACCCCGGTTTTTCTTGATTGACACGCGTGGACGGAATGGGCATACTCGAGGCATCTGATGTTAGCGCTAACATCGGCGTCCGCCTAGGAGGGCCCCCGTTGATTGCAACACCGCTGCCGTGGCGTGAAAAAATCAGTTGGGCGGCGGGGATGGAATCGACGCGACCCGGCGCGGCTGGCAATTGACCATGCTGCTGTGGGGCGTGCTCGCATCCCTGCTGTTCGCGGCCACCTTTTTCAATACGCGCGAACGCATCGCGCCGCCGCCGCGCCAGCGGACCCGCGTGCGCGACGATATTGGCGACCTGGCCGGCAACCGTCCGTCGATGGTGCTGTTCTTCCTGGCGCTGATCATCATGGTGTCGATCGCCCTGCGCACCACTACGGCCGCCTATTACTTCAAATATGTGGTGGGCCGGCCCGACCTGCTGGCGTCCTTCCTGCCGGCCTACATGGCGGCCGCCGCCGCCGGCGCCGCGCTCACGCCCGTATTGACGCGCCTGGCCGACAAGAAGACCCTGATGATGGTGCTGATGTCGCTCACCGCGCTGCTGTCGGCGGCGTTCTTCTTCGTCGGCCCGGAGCAGATCACGGCCATGTACGCGCTGCAGGTCGCCCTCGGCCTGGTGCTGGGACCGAAGTCGCCGCTGGCGTTCTCGATGTATGCCGACAGCGCCCACTACAACGAATGGCGCAACGGCCGCCGCGCCACCGCGATAACCTTCGCCGCCGCCACGTTCTCGCAAAAACTCGGCACCGCGCTGGCGCTGGCCGTCATCGGGGCGGTCTTCACAAAGCTCGGCTACGTGCCCAATGCGGCGCAGTCGGGCGGCTCGCAGGCCGGCATCGACTGGCTGATGTCCATCATTCCCGCTATGTTCGCCCTGCTCGCGGTGGCGGTCATGTTTTTCTATAACCTCGACAGCGCCAGACTGCGCCAGGTCCAGGCCGACCTGGCGGCGCGCAAGGCGCCGCTGTAAGGCCATTTCTGGAGACGTTTTATGTTACGCCCCACCGACGACGGCGCCCGCTACGAATTGAGCAGCCCGACCGCGATGCCGCATGCCGCCGGCTTCCTGTGGAACCGCAAGATGATGATCCAGGTGACCTGCCGCGGCTACGCGGTGGCCCGGTTCATGCAGCCCGAACCGGCCAAATACGCGCATGCGCCGAACATGGAAGCGACCTCCTTCATGCAGCCGGAACAGGCCTATTTCGCGCACCATCCGGGGCGCTTCTTTTATGTGAAGGATGAAGACACGGGCGAGCTGTTTTCGGCGCCCTACGAGCCGGTACGCGCGCCGCTCGAGCGCTTTGCCTTCTCTGCCGGCCAGAGCGACCTGGCCTGGCGCATCGAGCACCTCGGCATCGGCATCGAGCTGCGCGTTTGCCTGCCGCCGGACGAGGTGGTCGAACTGTGGTCGCTGAACGTGACCAATTTGTCAGGCCGCCCGCGCCGGATCAGCGTCACGCCGTATTTCCCGATCGGGTACATGTCGTGGATGAACCAGTCGGCCGAGTACCGCGCCGACCTGGGCGGCATCGTCGCCAGCAGCGTCACGCCGTATCAGAAAGTGGCCGACTACTTCAAGAACAAGGACTTGAAAGACAAGACCTTCTTCCTGTGCGAGCAGGCGCCCGATTCGTGGGAGGCCAACCAGGCCGCCTTTGAAGGGGAGGGCGGCCTGCACAATCCGTCGGCCCTGCAAGGTGCGGCGCTGGCCGGTGGCGACGCCCGCTACGAGACGCCGGCGGCGGTGGTGCAGTACCGGCTGGCGCTCGACGCCGGCGCGGCCAGCGGCCAGCGCTTCCTGTTCGGCCCCGCGTTCGACGACGCCGAGATCGCGGCCCTGCGCAGCGCCTGGCTGAGCGAAGACGGCTTCGCGCGCGCCGCCGCGCAGGCCGAGGCCTATGTGGCCGGCGGACGCGGTTGCGTACGCATCTCCACGCCCGACAAGGAGTTTGACAACTTCGTCAACCACTGGCTGCCGCGCCAGGTGTTCTATCATGGCGACGTGAATCGCCTCAGCACCGATCCGCAGACGCGCAACTACCTGCAGGACAATATGGGCATGAGCTTCGTGCGCCCGTCGGTGATGCGCGCGGCCTTTTTGCATGCGCTCAGCCAGCAGGAAGCGTCCGGCGCCATGCCCGACGGGATCTTGCTGGCGGCCGGCGCGCAGCTCAAATACATCAACCAGGTGCCGCACACCGATCATTGCGTGTGGCTGCCGGTGTGCCTGCAGGCTTACCTCGACGAGACGGCCGACATGGCCATGCTCGATGAAGCGGTACACGATGCGCAGGGCCGCAGCGAAAGCGCGTTCGCGCGCGTCGGCCGCGCCATGGACTGGCTGCTGGCCGAACGCGACCATCGCGGGCTGTCATTCATCGCCCAGGGCGACTGGTGCGATCCGATGAACATGGTCGGCTACAAGGGGCGCGGCGTGTCCGGCTGGCTGACGCTGGCGGCGGCGTATGCGCTCACGCTGTGGGCCAGCGTGTGCGAACAGCGCGGGGACGCTGCGCGGGCGCGGCACTTTGGCGATGGCGCGGCGGCCATGAATGCGGCGGCCAACGCGCATCTGTGGGATGGCGCCTGGTTCGCGCGCGGCATCACGGATGACGGCGTGAAGTTCGGCGTGAGCACCGATGCCGAAGGGCGCATCTACCTCAATCCGCAGGCATGGGCGATCCTGGGCGGGGCGGCGGACGGCGCGCAGACGGCGCGCATGCTGGCCGAAGTCGAGCGCCAGCTGTATTCGCCCTACGGCGTGACCATGTTCGCGCCGCCGTACAGCGCCATGCGCGACGACGTCGGACGGGTGACGCAGAAGCATCCCGGGTCGGCGGAAAATGGCGCGGTGTACAACCATGCGGCGATTTTCTACATTTTCAGTTTGTACGGCATCGGCCAGACCGAGCGCGCGCACATGCTGCTGCGCCAGATGATTCCGGGGCCGGACGATGCCGACTACCTGCGGCGCGGGCAGCTGCCGGTGTTCATTCCCAATTACTACCGGGGGGCGCACCGCGAGTATCCGAGGACGGCGGGCAGGTCGAGCCAGTTGTTCAATACCGGGACCGTGTCATGGATGTACCGCTGCATCGTCGAGGGCTTGTGCGGCTTGCGGGGCGATGCGGACGGCTTGACGATCAAGCCGCAGATGCCGGCCGCCTGGCAGCGCATGGATGTGGAGCGCGAGTTTCGCGGGGCGCGCTTCCAGGTGCATGTCGAGCGCGCCGATGTGAAGAGCGTGATGGTCAGGCATGAGGGAAAGTTCTTGCCGCAGGCGCGCATGACGGGCATCGTGGCGGGGGCGCACTACCGGCTCGATGTCTTCGTGCCGTAGACGTCCGTCGTACCCGCGCAGGGCTGGGCGCCCCGGCGGGTACCCAAGGCATCGCCGCTCCGCACAGGAACTTGGGTACCCGCCTGCGCGGGTACGACGACGGCGACGCTACGCGCTCTCGCGCGCCATCAGCGTAAAGCCCAGGTCGACCTGCGCCGCCGGCGGCGCCTCGCCCTTGATCAGCGCCAGCAGCAAGCTGGCCGCCTCGAACCCGATCCGGTAGCGCGGCGTGGCGATCGTGGTCACCGACGGCGTCATCCAGGCCGACGCCGGCAAGTCGTTAAACCCGCACACCGCCAGCTGCTCCGGCACCTTGATCCCGCGCCGCTGGCACTGGTAAATCGCGCCATGCGCCAGGTCGTCATTGCAGCAGAAAACCGCGTCGCAGTCCGGCGCCTGCGCCAGCATGCGTTGCACCAGCTGCGCTCCCAGCGCGATGGTCGACGGCTCGCCCACCATCAGCTCCAGGCGCGCATCAAGCAGGCCCGCCTCGTCCATGGCCTTGCGGTAGCCGTCGGCGCGGCGCAGGGTGCGTTCATCGAGCTGGGCGCCGATGAAACCGATGCGCCTGTGGCCTTTGCCGATCAGGTAGCGCGTCATCGCCCGGCCCGCGTCGAACTGCGAAAACCCCACCGACAACTGGCCCGGCGCGCTCCCCAGGTCCATCATCGACACCAGCGGCACGTTGGACGCCGCCAGCATCCGGGCCACGCGCGCACTCTGGCTCAGGCTGGAGAGCAAAATGCCATCTGGATTCGATTGCAGATAAATACCCAGCAGCTTTTCTTCCTCGGCATCCGAATAGCGGGTGTTGCCGATCAGTAGCTGGTAATTGCCGGAGCCGATCGCATCCTCGATCCCCTCCAGCACGGCCGTGAACACCGCGTTCGACAGCGACGGCACCAGCACCACGATCACGTTCGACTGGGCCGAGGCCAGCGCGCGCGCGGCGCGGTTCGGCACGTAGCCGAGTTCGGCAACGGCGAGCCCGACCCGCGCCCGCACGGCGTCCGATACCCGCTCCGGCTGGCTCAAAGCGCGCGAAGCCGTCATCGCCGACACCCCGGCGCGCGCCGCCACCGACGCCAGCGTGGCCTTGCCGCTGGCGCGGCTCTTGATCGTGCTTGTTTTGCTCATGCGCTTGGCCGACTCCGATAATTTTTTGAAAACTTTTGCCGGATTTTACCCCGCCCGGCATGCTTTCCGTCAATACATCTAAAGTTGCCTAAGGGAATTAACTACTTGTGTGTGTTCCCGCACAGAGCTGGCGCGGGCGGCGGACTATAGTGGAACTGTCTCTTTCAGGACATCCCTAGTTTTGGACTTCGCCCGCTTTAATACAGCGGGCATTTTTTTGCCCTGGCGAAAAGCGGTGCAAGGTAAAGCGGTGTCAGCGTCCAAAGGGAACGGCGCGGCGCGGCAGGACGCCGCGCCGGCGGATTACATCAGGGCCGAGGTCAGGCTGCTCACTTCGGCGGCCGACTCTTCCAGGATGCTGTTGAGGGTGCCATCGCCGATGACGAAGTCGATGGTGGCCGCCGCCTGGCGCGAGGTGGCGGCGGCGCGCTCGTACAGGGGCGACGGAACCGGTGCCAGGTCGTTGGCCAGCAGCAGGGTGTCGCCCAGGGTTTCGGGCGGCAAGGCGCGCATGCCGACCCAGAGCGCCTCGATGGCCGCCATGACGGGCGCCGGCACGCCCAGCCGTTGCAGGACGCAGCGGCCGATGATCTGTTCGCCATGTTCGATCCAGTCGTCCGGCTCGCCTTCGAACAGGCCCGGAAACTCATCCGCGCGCGAGAGCATGTAAAAACCGCCCACCTCATGCACGATACCGGCGAACATCGCCGTTTCCGGGTCCAGGTTGGCCACGCGCCGCGCGATCACCTGCGACAGCGCCGCCACGTGGGCCGAGTGCTGCCACAATTGGTTGGCCTTGGCGCGCAGGGCCGGCTGGGTAATCTTGCTGTCGAGCTGGCGCACGATGACCGCCGCGCCCAGCGCGTTGAGGGTGCGAAACCCCACCCGCTGCACCGCGGTGCGCACGTTGGTCACTTCATTGCCGGATCGGTTGTAGGCGACCGAATTGGCGATCGCCACGGTGCGCGCGGCCAGCAGCGGCTCGGCCTGCACCAGGCGGGCCGCCACGTCGGCATGACAGTCGGGATCGTTCAATGCGCGCTGCAACTTCAGCGTGGCGTCGACATTGGTCGGGAAACTCAGTTCCCCCCGGCTTGCTTGAGCAGCAATGCTCTTGTACGCTTCGAGTCTGTCCATGAAAAAATTATACTCCGATAACCCAGCCGTGTTTGTCGTAAAAACGTGCTCTAAAGCATTTATCTGAGCGGGCGCCGGGGAGCGTCTCGTCCAGCAGGCTCACCCCGGGCTCACGGCCGGGCTTGCGTTCAGGGCTCGCTGAAAATGGCGTCGCAGCCGTCCTGGGTCGCTTCGGTATCTTCCAGCTCATCGACCAGGCCCAGGTCGAACAATTCCTCGACGGCGTTCATGAAACTGTTGAGCTTGGTTGCGCCGATGAGGCGATAGATTTCCCCGGCTTCGTTACGCACGCCGATCAACATTTTTTCCTGGCGCACTTCGTCCGGCGTGGCGACGTTGAGCAGCAGGTTGCCGATGATGTGTTTGTCAAAGTGAGCGGGCTTTTTGCCTTCGAGCAGGGTGGTTTTCAATCTTCTTCCTTGTGTTGTTGTAATGTGGGGCAAACGGCATGGTCGGCGATGACTTGTTTCAGTTTGCGCAAGCTGGCGTCGATGTCATCGAAATCGCTGTCCGACAACGATGAAAACAGTTGCCTGCCATGCGCGATGACCTTGGGAAAGACTTCCCGGAACACGCCCTCGCCGCGGTCGGTCAGGCGCACGTAAAACGAGCGCTTGTCGTCGCAGCTGCGTTCGCGCACAACCAGGCCCTTCTGTTCCAAGCGGTCGATCACGCCGGTCAGCGTACCCTTGGTGATCAAGGTTTTCTCGCCCAGTTCCTTGTACGTCATGCCCTGCGTATTGCCGAGCGTGGCGATGATATCGAACTGGGCATGCGTCAAGCCGCACTGGCGCACCGACTCGCCCGAAAAGCGCTCGAAGCTTTGCAGGCACTCGGCCAGCAAGCGCACACTCCTTAAATATCGTTCCCCCATAGGCCGTGATTATAGCTGGCTGCGCCCGGTTTGACGGCGGCGCGCTCGCTCGTGTGGCCTGTGCGCCGCACCGCGCCTGCTGTTGATGCTGATTTGCTACAGCGTGCCGGCGGCCAGCCTGGTCCGGGCAGGATGGTTGATCTCCGGTATGATAGTGAGCCAATGAAATCCGATGGCGCCTCGCGGGCGCCGCACCCCTTGTCATGCCGCACCCATGCCCGTCCGATGCCACTCACTAAACTCGCCCGCCTGGCGCAAGAAACACCGCTGCGCGTGCTCCTCATCAATGCCGGCGAGCCTGACGCGCTGACCTGGGCCGGCCTGTTCCAGCCGCTGCGCCTGGCTGCCAAGATCCTCGGTCCCGAGCGCTTGCACGTGGACGTGCGCAGCCCCGACAAATTCGCCGCCGACGCCCAGCGCCACTGGCACCTGGTGCTGCTGGTGGCCGACGAAGCGCAAGCCTCGCTGAAACCGGCCAACAGCCGCATCCTGATCGAGCGCTGCCGCGCCGCACCGTTCTGGGGCGGGGTCGGGGCGGGGGTGTTGTGGCTGGCCGACGCTGGCGTGCTCAACGGCGTGCGCACGGCGCTGCCGTGGGCCTTGTATGCCGAGGTCGACACGGTGGCCGACCGCGCCATGTTTACACCGAACCTGTTCGAAATCGACGACAACCGGCTCACCTGCTGCGGCGGCGCGGCCAGCATCGACTTTGCGCTGAACCTGGTCGAGATCATCTTCGGGGCGGGGGTCCAGGCGCGCATCAAGGAAACGCTGTGCATCGACCGGGTGCGCGGCAAGGAAGAGCGGCAGCGGGTGGCCTTGCAGGCCCGCTTCGGCGCGCTGCAACCGAAGCTGACCGAAGCGGTGACCTTAATGGAAGCGAACATCGAAGAGCCGCTCTCGACGGACGACATCGCCAACCTGGTCGGCATCTCGCGGCGCCAGCTGGAGCGCTTGTTCAAGCAGTATTTGGGCAGCCTGCCATCGCGCTACTACCTCGAATTACGCCTGCAGCGCGCGCGCCAGTTGCTGCTCGACACGCATTATTCCATTGTGCAGGTCGGGCTGATGTGCGGCTTCTCGAGCGGCTCGCACTTTTCGACGGCGTTTGGCGCCCTGTTCGGCAACACCCCGCGCGAAGAACGCCAGCGCAAACTCGCCGCCCCGCCCGCTTGAATTCCTAACGTTAATCGCGGCAACCTCCTACAACCGGGGTCAGAGCTTTAATTAGAAATGTTTCCTTATAGCGGTTAGCGCTCCGTATCGCTCCTAAGTCATGAGCGCGCACGTCAATACTTTTCCACTGTGGGGGCGCGTCGGCCGCGACTTTATAGGTTTGTGGGCAATTAGTTGCGAGTTGGAACTCTGCGCCCGATCGAGAAATGTTTCGATTTAAAGCTCTGACCCCGGTTTGCGGGTTTTGGACGTTTTGGCGGCGAGCAAAAATGAAAATGCTTGTCGCGTATTCAAAAGATGTTTGGGGCTGCTCTTCTTATAATGGTTCGACGTGCCCAGCGGTTTCGCCCGGGGACGCCTACTAACATTGGATGAGGAATGCCATGAACGCAAAGCTTGAAACGGGTGCAACCACGCGGCCGGTGACCAGACAAACCTTCGACGACGTCCTCGTCCCAACCTACGCGCCCGCCGCCATGGTGCCCGTGCGCGCCGCCGGCCTCGACCTGTGGGACCAGAACGGCAAGCATTACCTCGATTTCACCTCCGGCATCGCCGTGTCGAGCCTCGGCCATTGCAATCCGGCCCTGGTCGCCGCCCTGACCGCTCAGCTGAACAAGGTCTGGCACCTCGGCAACGGCTACACCAACGAGCCGGTCCTGCGCCTGGCCCTGGCCCTGACCGAAGCGACCTTCGCCGACCGCGCCTTCTTCTGTAACTCCGGCGCGGAAGCGAATGAAGGCGCCCTGAAGCTGGCGCGTAAGTACGCCCACACCAAATTCGGCCCGCACAAGTCGCGCATCATCTCGTGCCTGTCGTCGTTCCACGGCCGCACCCTGTTTACCGTGTCGGTCGGCGGCCAGCCGAAGTACACCGAAGGGTTCGAACCGCTGCCGCAAGAGATCGACCATATTCCGTACAACGATATCGCAGCGGCGCGCGCCGCCATCGGCGACGATGTGTGCGCGGTCATCGTCGAGCCGATCCAGGGCGAAGGCGGCGTCATTCCGGGCGATCCGGCTTACCTGAAAGCGCTGCGCGAACTGTGCGACCAGACCGGCGCGCTGCTCATTTTCGACGAAGTGCAATCGGGCGTGGGCCGCACCGGCGCGCTGTACGCGTACATGGACAAGGGCGTCACGCCCGATATCCTGACCAGCGCCAAGGCGCTCGGCAACGGCTACCCGATCGGCGCCATGCTGACCACCAACGAGATCGCGGCGCACTTCGGCGTCGGCTCGCATGGCACCACCTACGGCGGCAATCCGCTGGCGGCCACCGTGGCGCTGAACGTGCTCGAGACGATCAACCAGCCGGCCTTTTTGGCGCGCGTCAAAGAGGCGTCGGAAAAAATCTTCGCCAAGCTGCGCAAACTCGCCATCGATTACCCGCAGGTGTTCGGTGAAGTGCGCGGCAGCGGCCTGCTGATCGGCCTGCCGGTGGCGGAACCGTTCAAGGGCCGAGCCAAAGACATCACCAAGGCCGCCGAAGCACTCGGCCTGATGCTGCTCATCGCCGGCACCGACGTGGTGCGCTTCGCGCCCGCGCTGATCGTCACCGACGAGCAGATCGACGAAGCCGACCGCATCCTGCGCGCCGCCGTCGACGGCATGCTGAACGCGGCTCCCGCCAAGTAATCAGTTACCGACGGCCGGCGCGGCACTCGCCGCGGCCGGCCGCGGCACGCTTTGCCTATAAAGGGAAATCACATGTTTGTTGTCCGTCCGGTTGAACTGTCGGATATCGACGCCCTCGAAACGTTGGCAGCAGTGACGATGCCGGGCGTGCATACCCTGCCGAAGACGCGCGAAAAAATCGCCGCTTCGGTCGAGCGTTCGATCGCCTCGTTCGCCGCCCATGTCGACATCCCGAGCGAGGAGTCGTATCTCTTCGTGCTCGAACAGCAGGCCACCCGCGCCATCGTCGGCACCGCCGCCATCTTCGCGTCGGCCGGTTCCAACGGCACCTATTTTTCATTCCGTAACGATGTGATCCAGCAGGTCTCGCGCGACCTCAATATCAGCCACAGCGTGCATGCGCTCACGCTCTGCTCGGAGCTGACCGCCTATTCCCAGTTGTCCGGCTTTTACGTGAGCAACCGCGGCAACGCCGGGCTGGAAGCGGCCCTGCTGTCGCGCGCGCGCCTGCTGTTCGCGGTGCTCGCCCCGCACCGCTTCGGCGACCGCTTCTTCGTGCCGCTGGCCGGCGTCACCGACAAGAACGGCCAGTCGCCGTTCTGGGAAGCGCTCGGCCGCAAATTTTTCAAGATGGATTTCCTCGAGGCCGAACGGGTCATCGGCGGCGCCCGTAACCGCACCCTGATCGTCGAACTGATGCCGCACTATCCGGTATATGTGCCGCTGCTGCCGGGCGACGCCCAGGCGGCCATGGGCCAGATCCACGGCGACGGCGAACTCGCGTTCAACCTGCTCACCGAAGAAGGCTTCGAGGCCGACGACTATGTCGACATTTTCGATGGCGGCCCGATCCTGCAAGCGCACAAGAACGCGCTGCGCACCTTTGCCGGTTCGATGCTGCGCCGCGTGGCGCCGTTCGATGCGGGCATGTCGTCCGAGCCGCCGGTGACCTACGCGGTCGCCGCCAGCAACGAGCAGAACTTCCGCGCCATTACCGTCTCGTGCCCGTCCGCCGAAGGGTCCGACAGCGTGTTCCTGCCGCAGGACGCGCAGGATGCGCTGATGGTGGCCCCGGGCGATAACGTCATTTGCGTCAGAATCTGAAAGAGAACCCTATGCTAGTTGTACGCGCAATTCACGCGTCCGATCTGGATGCCCTGATCGAACTGGCGCACCAGGTCGGCAGCGGCATGACGACGCTCAAGCCGGACCGCAAGATGCTGGGCGACCGCATCTCGGTGGCCGTGGCCTCGTTTGCCGAGACCATCCCGCCCGAACAGCGCGACTACATGTTCGTCATGGAAGACACCACCAGCGGGCGCCTGGCCGGCGTGTGCGCGATCAAGGGCGCGGTGGGGCTGGACGAGCCGTTCTATAACTACCGCATCGGCACCCTGGTCCATTCGAGCCGCGAGCTCGATGTGTTCACGCGCATGGACACCCTGTACCTGTCGAACGACCTGACCGGCGCCACCGAATTGTGCTCGCTGTTCCTGCATCCGGATTACCGCAGCGGGAACAATGGCAAGTGGCTCTCGAAAAGCCGCTTCCTGTTCATCGCCCAGTTCCCGCACCTGTTCACGGCCAAGCTGATCGCCGAGATGCGCGGCTACCAGGCCGAGGATGGCAGCTCGCCCTTCTACGAAGGCCTTGGGCGCCACTTCTTCAAGATGGATTTCAACCACGTCGACCACTTGACGGCGATGGGCAAGAAGTCCTTCATCGCCGAGCTGATGCCGCGCCAGCCGCTGTACGTCGCTTACCTGCCGGAAGACGCGCAGGAAGTGATCGGCAAGGTACACCTGTCGACCGCGCCCGCGCGCCGCCTGCTCGAGCAGGAAGGCATGCACTTCGAAGGCTATGTCGATATTTTCGACGCCGGCCCGGTGCTGCAGGCGCGCGTGTCGGAACTGCGCGCCATGCGCGACAGCACGGTGGCCACGGTCGATGAAACCGCCACGCCGACGGACACCGATCCGCTGCTGGTATCGAACACGAAGCTCAATGATTTTCGCATGATCGTCGCACACGCCAATCCGGTCTCGGGCAAGCTCGCCCTGACGCCGGACGAACAGGCGCTGCTGCATTGCCAAGGCGGCGACACGGTTCGCACGCTGTCACTCAATGTAAGGAAAAATGTCCATGTCTGATGCCAGCAAGGTAGTGAGTAACATCGCAAGTAACTTCATCAACGGCGAATGGCTCGCCGGCGGCGGCGCCGAACTGGTCACCATCGATCCGTCCACCGGCAAGCAGACCTGGGCCAGCCTGGAGTCCACCGCCGACGACGTGGCACGCGCGGTGCAGTCCGCGCGCGCGGCCTTCGAGGCCTGGGCATTGACCCCGCTCGACGAGCGCGTCGCCCTCTGCGGGCGTTTCCGCGACCTGCTCAAGGCCAACGCCGAAGAGCTGGCGCAGACCATCTCCGAAGAAGTCGGCAAACCATTGTGGGAAGCGCGCACGGAAGTGGCGACCATGGCCAACAAGGTCGACATCTCGGTGCAGGCCTACGGCGCGCGCACCGGCGAAGTGGCGGCCAAGGTCGCCGACGGCAATGCCGTGCTGCGCCACCGTCCGCACGGCGTGTTCGGCGTGTTCGGACCGTACAACTTCCCCGGCCACCTGCCGAACGGGCATATCGTCCCGGCCCTCATCGCCGGTAACACGGTGGTGTTCAAACCGAGCGAATACGCCCCGCGCACGGCCATCAAGACCGTGCAGCTGTGGCAGCAGGCCGGCTTGCCGGCCGGCGTGATCAACCTGGTCAACGGCGGGCGCAATACCGGCGTCGCCCTGGGCCAGGATGCGGGCCTCGATGGCGTGCTGTTTACCGGCTCTTGCCAGACCGGCGTCGCGCTGCACAAGCAGTTCGGCGGCCAGCCGGGCAAGATGCTGGCGCTGGAAATGGGCGGGAACAATCCGCTGGTGGTGTGGGACGTCAAGGATGTCGACGCCGCCGTGCATCACGCCGTCATGTCGGCCTTCATCTCGGCCGGCCAGCGCTGCACCTGCGCGCGCCGCCTGGTGGTGCAGGACAGCCCGGCCGGCGAAGCGTTCGTCAAGCGCCTGGTCGAAGTGGCATCGACCCTCACCGTGGGCGCCTCCAACGCCGAACCGCAGCCGTTCATGGGCCCTGTGGTCTCGAGCGCGGTCGCCGCGCGCCTGGTGCAAGCGCAGGCCGACATGGCCGCCAAGGGCGGCACGGTACTGCTGCAAATGAAGCAGCTCGATCCGAATGCCGGTTTCGTCACGGCCGGCATCGTCGACGTCACCAACGCTACCGGCATTGCGGACGAAGAGTGGTTTGGCCCGCTGTTGCAGATCATCCGCGTCAAGGATTTCGCCAGCGCCGTCAAGCTTGCCAACGCCACCGAATTCGGTCTGGCCGCCGCGCTGCTGTCGAACGACGAAGCGCTGTGGAAGCAGTTCTCGGTGCAGGCCCGCGCCGGCATCGTCAACTGGAACCGCCCGACCACGGGCGCTGCCAGCAGCGCGCCGTTCGGCGGCGTGGGCAAGTCGGGCAACCATCGCCCGAGCGCCTACTACGCGGCCGATTATTGCGCGTACCCGGTCGCCTCGATCGAAACGAGCGAACTTGAACTGCCGGCCAAGCTCTCGCCCGGCTTGAGCTTCTAGGACCCGCCATGAGCGCACGCGAATTCAACTTCGATGGCCTGGTCGGCCCGAGCCACAACTACGCCGGCCTGTCGTTCGGCAACGTCGCCTCTTTCAGCAATGTGAAGAGCGCGTCGAACCCGCGCGAAGCGGCCCTGCAGGGCCTGGCCAAGATGCGCGAGCTGGCCGCGCGCGGCTTCGCGCAGGCGGTCATGCCGCCGCAGGCGCGTCCCAACTTCCGCCTGCTGCGCCGCATCGGCTTTAGCGGGACCGACGCCGACGTGCTGGCGCGCGCCTACCGCGAGGCGCCTGTCATCCTGGCGTGCGCCTATTCGGCGTCCCCCATGTGGACCGCCAACGCGGCCACGGTCAGCCCGTCGGCCGACACTTTCGACGGCCGCGCGCACTTCACGGCCGCCAACCTGAACAACAAGCTGCACCGCTCGGAAGAGCACCTGCAGTCGACCCGCACCCTGCGCGCGCTGTTCCCGGACGAGCGTCATTTCGCGGTGCATGAGGCGCTGCCGCCAACGTCGGCCTTCGGCGACGAAGGCGCGGCCAACCACACGCGCTTCTGCGCCACCCACGGCGGCAAGGGCGTCGAGTTCTTCACCTACGGCCGGGTCGAATTCGATCCGTCCGCGCCGGCGCCTAAAAAGTACCCGGCCCGCCAGAGCCTGGAGGCGTCGCAAGCCATCGCGCGCCTGCACGGCCTGGACTCGGCGCGCACCGTGTTCGCCTCGCAAAATCCGGACGTGATCGACCAGGGCGTGTTTCACAACGACGTCATCGCGGTCGGTAACGGCAATGTGCTGTTCTATCACGAGCAAGCCTTCCACGATGAAGGCGCGGTACTGAACGCGCTGAGGAATGCCCTGGCCGGCGTCGACACCGAACTGACCGCGATCCGCGTCGATACCCAGGTGGTGGCGGTGGGCGACGCGGTGGCCAGCTACCTGTTCAACAGCCAGCTGCTCACCAAGCCCGATGGCGCGATGGCGCTGGTCATTCCCCAGGAATGCCAGGAAAACCGCGCCGTGGCGCGCTACCTCGAAGAACTGGTCGCCAGCGGCGGCCCGGTCGACGAGCTGATTCACTTCGACCTGCGCCAGAGCATGCGCAACGGCGGCGGGCCGGCCTGCCTGCGCCTGCGCGTGGCCCTTACTGACGCCGAAATCGGAGCCATGCACCAGGGCGTGATCATGACCGACGCCCTGTACCACACCCTGGTCGCCTGGGTCGGACAATACTACCGCGACCACCTCGAACCGAAAGACCTGGCCGACCCCCAGCTGGCGCTCGAATGCAGCGCCGCGCTGGAGCAATTGAGCCGCATCCTGGGACTGCCCGGCCTGTATGACCTGACGTAGAATGCCGCCAGCCGGACGGTGCCCCTTATTTGGGCGGGTAAACCCGCCTGCCTGCAAATCGCGAAAGCGCCGTCACAAGCTGGCGCCGGAACGATGGAATACAAACCAAGCAACGGAGAAGCAAAGATGAAACAGATGCCACAAGATTTGCGTAAACAGACGCTCGACCTGATCACTGCGAGCCAGCCTGCCGATGACGGCCAGGTGACGGCCCTGATCAGCGCCTGGCTCGGTTCGCTCGACGACGAAGACCTTGCGGGCACGTCGCCGGGCAACCTGGCGCCGGTCCTGCGCGACGGCTTTACGCAAGCGGCGCGGCGCACCGCGCCCGGCTGCCAGATCGCGCAGCTGCGCTACTCCGACGGGCGTGGCGCGCAAGCGACCGCCCTCCTGGTCATCAACGATGACATGCCTTACCTGGTCGACTCCATCGTCATGGCGATGCGCAAGCAGCGCGTGGCCGTGAATGGCGTCATGAACGCCGTGCTGGCCGTGCGCCGCGACGCCAGCGGCGTCGCGCTCGGCGTCGGCGAAGCCGGCGCACCGCTCGAATCCGTGGTGCTGTGCCTGCTGGCCGAAGACCTGGGCGCCGACGAACTGGCCGCGCTGGTCGCCAGGCTGCACATGGTCGCGCGCGACGCCGCCGTGGTGCGGCGCGACTCGGTGGCCATGGGCGACCGCCTCACCGCCGTCGCCGCCGCCGCCGCCGCCAACGGCACCGAAGGCCAGGAAGTCGCAGCCTTTCTGGAGTGGGCCAAGAACGAAGGCTTCGAGCCGTTCGGCTACGCCTATTACGTCGTCAAGGCCGGCGAGCGCGAACTCGAACGCGATATCCCGAGCCGCATCGGCGTGCTGCAAGATACCTCGCATCCGGTCTACGGCACCTGCCTGGCCAACATCCCGGGCGACTTCGACACCTTGTCCAAGCGCCCCGACGCGCTCTCGATCGTCAAGGCCGACGTCGAAGGCACCTTGCACCGCGACCAGCCGCTCGACTTCATCGGCGTGCGCGACACCGATGCCCAAGGCAATATCCGCGGCGAGCACTGCTTCGTCGGCCTGTTCACCCGCGCCGCCACCGCCACCCCGCTGGCGCGCCTGCCGTTCGCGCGCGGCCGCGTGGCCAAGGTCCTGAGCCTGGCCGGCGTACGCCAGGAAGGCTTCCGCGCCGAGAAATTCCTCGAAATCCTCGAGTCGCTGCCGCGCACCGAAACGGTGGAAGCGGACGCCGAATGGCTCTCGCAGGTGTGCAGCTCGGTCGTCTCGCTGTACAAGCAGCCGCGCGCCAAGGTCTTTGCACGGCGCGACGTCTACGCGCGCCACTTGAATGTGCTGGTCTACATGCCGCGCGAGCGTTACAGCGCCAGCGTGGCCGCCAGCCTGGCCCACGCGCTGAAAGAAAGCTCGGGCGCGACCGATGTGCGTTCGCAAACCCTGGTGGCCGACGGTCCGCTGGCCCGCGTGTACCTGATCGCCCACGCCGCGCGCAACCCGCTCGACCTCGAAACCGATATCCAGCAGCCGCTCCTGGCGGTGCTCGACGGCTGGCACGACAAGTTCGCCGCCCTGACCGACAACGTGTTCGATGTACAGACCCGCGGCACCCTGCGCAAACTGTGCTCGACCTTGCCGGTCAACTACGTCAGCGCCACCGCGCCGGCGGTCGCCTTGCGCGACCTGAACGCGATCCTGCACAACGGCCACGCCGGCCGCGTGTCGGTGCGCGTGGAACTGGACGACGCCGGCAGCGCCACCATCCGCCTGTACTCGGTGGACGGCGTGCCGTCGCTCTCGCGCATCCTGCCGGCGCTGCACAACGCCGGCGTTGCGATCGACCGCGAACAGACCTACGCGATTGCCGTTGCCGACGGCAGCCGCCATTTCGTCACCAGCCTGGCGGTGGACGCCGAAAGCGCGGCCAAGTTGGCCCAGCCGAACGTCGTGACCGTGGCGCAGGAATTGTTTGCCTCGCTGTTCAACAATGAAGCCGAAGACGGCCGCATGAACGGCCTGGTGATCGAAGGCGGCTTGCGCATGCGCGAAGTGCAGCTGATCCGCGCCTACATCAGCTACTGGCGCCAGACCGGCAGCAAGTTCTCGGTGCGCTACATGGCCGACACCCTGCGCCGCCAGCCGGTGCTGGTCAAGGAACTGGTCGAAGGCTTCGTGCAGCGCTTCGATCCATCGGTGCCGGAGAATCAGCGCCTGGCCGCGGCCGAGCGCGTCGCCGCCATCAAGACCAGCCTGGCCACCGTCAACCACGCCGACACCGAGGAAATCGTCGCCGCCCTGGTCGACCTGATCCTGGCCACCGTGCGTACCAATTACTTCCAGAACGACCAGCAAGGCGACAAGATCATCTTCAAGTTCGACACCAGCAGCCTGGCGCTGGTGCCGGAACCGCGTCCTTACCGCGAGATCTATGTGTTCTCGCGCCGCTTCGAAGGCGTACACCTGCGCGGCGGCCCTGTGGCCCGTGGCGGCTTGCGCTGGTCGGACCGCATGGAAGACTACCGCACCGAAGTCCTGGGCCTGGTCAAGGCGCAGATGGTCAAGAACGCGGTCATCGTGCCGGCCGGCTCCAAGGGCGGTTTTGTCTGCAAGCAGATGCCGAAGGACGCCGTGCGTGAAACCATCGCCGCCGAAGGCGAAGCAGTCTACCGCCTGTTCATTTCCAGCCTGCTGGAAGTGACCGACAACCGCGTGCGCGGCGTCATCGTGCCCCCAAGCGACACGGTACGCTACGACCAGGACGATCCGTACCTGGTGGTGGCCGCCGACAAGGGCACCGCAACCTTCTCCGATATCGCCAACAGCATCGCGGTCAAGCGCGGCTTCTGGCTGGGCGACGCCTTTGCGTCGGGCGGCTCGAACGGTTACGACCACAAGAAGATGGGTATTACCGCCAAGGGCGCGTTCGAAGCGGTCAAGCGCCACTTCTACGAGATGGACCACGACATGAACACCACCCCGATCAGCATGGTCGGCGTGGGCGACATGTCGGGCGACGTGTTCGGCAACGGCGTGCTGCTGTCGCGCCAACTGAAGGTGCTGGCCGCGTTCGACCATCGCCACATCTTCCTCGACCCGACGCCGGACGTGGTCACCTCGTTCGCGGAACGCGAGCGCATGTTCGCGCTGCCACGCTCGTCCTGGGAAGACTACAACAAGGACCTGATCTCGGCTGGCGGCGGCGTGTTCCCGCGCAGCGCCCGTTCGATCGAGATCTCGCCGCAAGTGCGCGCCGCGCTAGATATCGCCGAGACCGTGCTGCCGCCTGAAGAACTGATGCACCGCATCCTGCTCGCTCCCGTGGACCTGTTCTACAACGGCGGCATCGGTACCTACATCAAGGCCTCGACCGAAACCCACGCGCAGGTCAAGGACCGCGCCAACGACAATATCCGCGTCGACGGCAACCAGCTGCGCTGCAAGGTGGTGTCCGAAGGCGGCAACCTGGGCGCAACCCAGAACGGCCGTATCGAATTCGCCCTCGCCGGTGGCCGCATCTTCACCGATGCGATCGACAACTCGGCCGGCGTGGATTGCTCGGACCATGAAGTGAACGTCAAGATCTGGCTCGACACCGAAGTCAATGCCGGTGAACTGCCCGAAGCGGACCGCAACCGCATCCTGAACGAGATGACGAGCGAGATCGAACACCTGGTCCTGCGCGACAACACCTTGCAAACCCACCTGCTGGTGCGCGAAGTGCAGGCCCAGCTCGACCCTGCCGTGGTGGACGCTTACGCCGCGCTGATCACCAGCCTGGAAGCCGAGGGTGCGCTCTCGCGCGAACTGGAACAGCTGCCGACCGACGCCGAACTGCAGCGCCGCAAGACGGTGGGCGCGGGATTGACCGCGCCGGAACTGGCGGTGGTGATCGCCAACGTCAAGAACCGCTTCAAGCGCCTGCTGGCCGCGCTGCCGCTGACGGACGAAAGCTGGGCCGAGTCGGTGCTCAAGCCTTACTTCCCGGCGCAGCTGGTCGCCACCCGCAACGCGCTGGCGCACCCGCTGGCCAACGCCATCCTGGCCACCGTGCTGGCCAATGAATCGGTCAACCGCTGCGGTCCGTTGATGATCCGCGAGCTCGCCAGCGCGCACCAGATCGACGAGACCGACGTCGTCAAGGCCTGGGGCCAGTCGTGGTCCGCGCTGCACCTGGCGCCGATTTTCGGCGCGCTCGACGCCGATGCGCTGACGGTGCCGCGCGCCGTGTCGATCAAGGTCGATGCGCGCACCCGCGTGCTGTTCAAGGCGATCGTCGAAGGCGTGCTGTCGGTTCCTGGCGATCATCAGCGTGCGGGCGGCATGGAAGAACTGTCGCGCCTGTTCTCGCAGCCGGAAATGCTCAGGCAGCTGATGCCGGCAACGGCCGATGCCGACGCTTTCGTTTCCCTGCCTGCGTCGTTCACGCAAGCCTGGAAAGCGGTCGACGCGATCGAAGCGGTAGCGACCTTCCTGTTCGCGGCGGTGTCGGTCAACCGTCCTGCGGGCATGAGCCTGGCGCAATTCCTGCAGGTGGGGATGGCGCTGCGCGGCCAGGCCGGCATCGATACGCTCGAACGTGGCCTGAAACTCGCGCCGCACAGCAAATCGCAAGAGCAGCTGCGCAACTACGCGATGCAGGCGCTGCGCCGCACCCAGCAACGCCTGCTGCAGCAAGTGCTGGCCCGTTCCAGCAACGGCAGCGACACCCTGGAAGCGGTCGAAGTGGTGACCAACACCATGGGCTTGTCGGGCTACGCGCCGGCGCTCGACCTGGAACAGGCGATGCTGGACGTGTGGGCCTTGTCCGAGGCGACCAACGCGGCGCCGGTGGCGGCGTAAATGACCGCCTATGTTGCACCAACGGCAAACGGGGGCGCGCAAGCGCTTCCGGCCGCCGTGCGGGCGCTGGCCGGCGCCGACTTCACTGTGCTGGCCAAGCGCTTTACCGAAGCTGGTTTCGCGGTGCTGCAACCGGCGCCGGGCATCGTGACGATCAAGTCCGGGCAGGCGCCCGCCTGCGCCAGCGTGATCGTGTCGGTCGGCGTGCATGGCGACGAAACCGGCCCGATCGAAGTGCTGGCGTATGTGTTGGACGCGCTCTCGCAAGGGCCGGATGCGCTGGCGGTGGACCTGATGGTCTGCGTCGGCAATATCGACGCCATCGCGGCCGGCAAGCGTTTCATCGATGCGGACCTGAACCGGATGTTCCGTCCGGTTCGCGGTACGCTCGCCAGCGCGGCGGAAGCGGCGCGGGCGGACACCATGATCGCCGCCACCGTGGACTTTTTCGCCGGCGCCGGGCCGGATCGCTGGCACCTCGACCTGCACACGGCCATCCGCCCGTCGGTCTACCGGACCTTTGCGATCGTGCCGGACCTGATTGCCGAAGAGGGCAAGTGCGCGCTGATTGCCTGGCTGGGCCAGGCGGCGATTGGCGCCATCGTCATGAATCCGCAGTCGGCTGGAACGTATAGTTATTACTCGGCCGAGTTTCACGGTGCGGCGGCCAGCACGGTGGAACTGGGCCGGGTTGGTACCCTGGGCCAGAACGACCTGAGCCTGTTTGCCGACGTCGGCACCGCGCTTGACGACCTGCTGCGCGGCGCCAGCCCGGCCGGGCCCAAGGTCGAACCGCACGTGTTCGCGGTGGCGCAGGAAATCATCAAGCACAGTGACGGCTTCAAGATGGCGTTCGACCGCAGCACCCAGAACTTCACCGCGCTCGAACAAGGGCAGGTGATCGCCACCGATGGCGACATCGTGTACGCCGTCAAACATCCGGAGGAACTGGTAGTATTCCCGAACCCGGATGTGCGCGTCGGTCTGCGCGCCGGATTGATGGTGGTGCGGACGCGTTAGCCGGCATGGGCATGGCACGCCCCGTACCGTTTCTTACAAGCGTTTCGGGGCATTCCATGAGTACTCTCTTCACACCTTTCAGCATGGGGCCAGTCACGCTGGCCAACCGCATCGCGATCGCGCCGATGTGCCAGTACTCCGCCGACGAAGGCATCGCCAGCGACTGGCACATGATCCATCTGGGCCACCTGGCTTTGTCCGGGGCGGCCATCCTGTTCCTCGAGGCCAGCGCCGTCTCGCCCGAAGGACGCATTTCTCCCAAGGACCTGGGTATCTGGTCGGACCAGCATGCCGCCGCACTGGCGCCGATCGTGGCCGCCATGCGCCGTCACGCGCCGATCCGCCTGGCGATCCAGCTGGCGCACGCGGGGCGCAAGGCATCGAGCCAGGTACCGTGGGAAGGCGGCGCCAATATCGCCATCGACGATGGCGGCTGGCAGACCGTTTCGCCGTCGGCGCTACCGCATGCGGACGGCGAAACGGTGCCGCTGGCGCTCGACGACGAGGGCCTGGCGCGCGTGCGCGATGCGTTCGTGGCGGCGGCGCAGCGCAGCCACGCGCTGGGGTTGGACGCGATCGAGCTGCACGCCGCGCATGGCTATTTACTGCATCAGTTCCTCTCGCCGCTGTCGAACCAGCGCAGCGACCAGTATGGCGGCGCGCTGGAAAACCGCATGCGCTTTCCGCTGGAAGTGTTCGCGGCCGTGCGCGCGGCGGTGCCGGCCACGATGGCCGTCGGCGTGCGTATTTCGGCCACCGACTGGGTCGATGGCGGCTGGGATATCGAGCAGAGTGTGCGCTTGTCGCAGGAATTGAGCGCCGCCGGCGCCGACTTCATTCACGTGTCGAGCGGAGGCATCTCGCCGGCGCAAACAATCCCGGTGGGGCCGTCGTACCAGATCGGCTTCGCCGCCCGCATCCGCGCGGAAACCGGCATGCCGACCATCGGCGTGGGCCTGATCACCGAGGCGCGCCAGGCCGAAGGGATTGTCGCGCGCGGCGACGCCGACGTGGTGGCGCTGGCGCGCGCGATGCTGTTCGATCCGCGCTGGCCGTGGCACGCGGCCGCGCAGCTGGGCGCCCAGGTGGACGCGCCGCCCCAGTACTGGCGCTCGCAGCCGCGCGAGTACAAGGACTTGTTCGGGCCGACCACGCTGGGCCAGCGCTAGTGTAGTGTTGCATTCTCAGTGCTTCGTATTGAAATATCGCGGATGAGGCGCTATTCTTGTGCATCAACCAGGAGAAAGCTAATGCGAATTGCGACGGAGATTGTGCTTACCCAGGACGAGCAA